>JAUNIV010000044.1 GCA_030523385.1 Bacteroidales bacterium
TAAATTTAAAGTTTTTATTATGAACAAAAAGTTTTTAAGTGCAATCCTGTTCGGAACCCTTATGGTTACTTCGACGGGAACGTTTGTGTCTTGTAAAGACTACGACGATGACATTGACAGCCTTTGGGATAGCTTAAAGGCCGTTGAAGGTTTAGTCGCTGATTTACAATCGCAAATTCAAAAAGGAGCAATCATTACCAATGTCTCCAAGACTGAAACAGGTGTGAAAATCACGCTGAACAACGGTAATGATTTTGAACTGACTAACGGAGTTGACGGTAAACCCGGTAGTGTTATTGAAATCAAAGAAGATGGCTATTGGTACATCGACGGAGTAAAGACCGAATACAAAGCCCAAGGAGAAAAGGGTGATAAAGGTGACCAAGGCGAAAAGGGCGACAAAGGCGAAATCGGTGGCGTCACTCCTGTTTATTACTATCCCGGAGTCAGTGCAGCAGAAGATGGTTATTGGGTAAAAGTTACGGTGGCAGAAGATGGCACTGAAACTAAGACCGTGACTAACATCAAATGGGCAGCCTCTGGTAGCAGCGCAACAGGTGTTACAGCACTTTGGAGCAACAAGTCTTTGATTCTGAGAGGTGTTCAAGGCACAGACAAGGATTTGGTTATTACTTTGGATGCTGACTTGAGAGCCTTAGTATTCCAGCCCGAAATGGTGTTGGACGGACAGAATGCCATGGAATACATCTACATTCCTTACAAGCCTGTAACTTTGGGTAAAGGAGTACAAAGCAGCATGCTGGTACACCAGATACAGACAGCCGAAGGATATGCTGAGCGTGAAGAAAAATATACAGTAAAAGAATCTCCTATAGTTGCAGAAAACTGGACATTCCTGAATCCTACCTATAATAAGGAATATCACATGGATCCCACTACGGCTGTCATTTCAGAATTCACTCAGAACAACCTGGGAGTAACATCCGGTGACAGAGACTTTGTAAGCACTCCGAGAGCAGCCGCAGCCAACCCGATGGCCGTTTGGTTCCGCGATGTTGTAGACGGCAAGATGCAAGTAGGTATCCAAATGGAAGGACAGAAGGTGAAGACTCAGGAAGAAGGAAACCCGTATAATCTGGGAATCTTCTATCCGGCAGTAAATGAGCCGAAGTTCATCACCGACTTGGCTATCCAGGCTCCTCTGGATGAAAGCAAGAAAGAAGTGATTACTTCTACTTATGCTTCTGTATACGCTTCACAGATTGCGGTAGAAGGATTGGCCTATGAAACTTCAACGTATGCCAACAGCTATATTATCCAGAAGGCTCAATTCAATACTGACAAACTGGTTGGTCCTGCAAACGTCCATAATACACCTTTGAATGGCGGAAGACATTTGTACAACTTGGTTACAGATGCAGCAGAACAATCGGCTACAGTAGAAATTGCTTATACCAATGCTGATGGTATCAATTTGAATGAATTGGTAACTACACACGTAGGTGCCAACTCTCAACGCTCTTGGAACAATCAGGCTACTTGGTCTTGGACACAGAAAGAACTGAAAGCTCACGGCATGAAGTATGAATTTGAGCGTGTTCCGTTCTCTATTGGTGACAATGCTACAGAGCAATCTCAGAATCACTGCGTTCTGCAGACAAGAGCAGACGGAAACACTTACATCGTTCCTTGTGGTGTGAAGTCTAACAGTGATGTAGACATCATAGACTGTGAACCCGATTTGGATCTGTTGGCAAAGGCTGTAAGTTCTGTTGGACGTACACCGTTGATCCGTGTCGTATTGAAGGATACTATCAACAACCAGAACGTAAAAATCGGTTATATCAAGTTTAAAATCGTAGCACCTGAAAATCCGCTTGAAACTGCACAATTTGATCTGGGTGAATATTATTATCGTTGTGGTGAATTCACTAAGACTATTACATGGCATGCCATTGAGTCTAAGCTGTTAGAAGCTACTCGCAACACATCTAAGGAAACATTCGATGCTACTTATGAAATCGTTGCAAATGCCGATGGAAATGTTGCACAGTGGATCAAGACCAACCAGACAGATGTAAACGGTAAGCCTATCTACGCATCTGCTACAGAAATCGGTGTTATCAAGGAACTCAAAGACGATGGTGCAGAAACTACCAATGTATTGTCTTGGACTTTGGATCGCAATGACTTCGTACAGTGTGTAAACGATGATACTTATCCTGAAGTAGAAGAAATAAGATATGTGAAGTATGCTCCGAAGAAATATCTGGGTAACTCTAACTTCAATGTAGAGCCTGTATATCTGCCAATCAAGATTACATTGCGCTATCCGAAGGCTATCATGGCCAACAAGATTGCCAAGTACTGGTATGCAGACAACAGCATGAATGATGCAAACAGCGTATTGCCTACAAACGAACGCAAGAATCTGCATGCCAATGTAGAAGTACCGGGTACTACGACAGATATAAAAGCAGCAGATTGTGACTTCTATTTTGAACTCGACAGCCGTTTCGAATTGAACATTACAGGACACTCAGACTTTGGTCAATGGTATTCTGGTTATACTCTTAGCTGGCAGCCTGGTGATGTATGTTTCGCACGCAATGAGAATGCACCGACATTCACTCTTGACCCAGCTGCATGGAGTCCTGCCAAGTCATGGAACACTCCGGCTAACTTCCCGTCATTTGTAAATGAAGAACTGGTATATTACTATTACTTCACTTTGGCTAATAACGGAAGAACCGTTGAAGGTGTAAGTGGTACAACCTATACATTAAGTGTAGATAATACTGTTGCCAACAACAATGTAATGTTGTTCACAGAAACTAATCCGTATGAATATAAGAACAGAACACTGAAAGCAAACGGTACTGTAATTGCAGAATTGCACTACAATTTGGAAGCCGGACATATAAGAAAACATGGTGTATGGTTGGAACTGAAGAACAATGATGCTGCCAAGGATCTGCTGAACTTGCCGACAGAATGGAAGGCTAAAGTTACAGATACCCAGGCTGCCATTGAATTGCTGTCAAAGACGCTGGATGTGAACATTGGTGTGGCTACATTCAATAAAGATTGTGGTGCTTACTTACCGCTGGTAGATAATACATTCAATGTAGAAATCTTGAAGCCGGTATATGCTGAGCCTGACAAAGAAATCAACTTTGTGGATGCACACGATGGCGGTACAGCCGGTACAGAAGTTTATTTGGCTGATCTGGTTAAATTCTATGACTGGAGACAATATGACTTCGCACCGAACAATCTGGACTACTACAATTACTATGAAGTATCTGACATCTCTGTTAATCCGGAAGATATCATGACAGACATCAATGGCACAATGCAGCCGTTGAAGGACACTTCACTGGATGTTGAATTCCATGTTATACGTGGAGGCGTTCGAGTTGACAACGGTTATGTAACTACCACTGCTGCCAACATTCCGAGCACAGGAATCACTTGGGCTCAGTTGCAGGAACACTTTGGTAAGTTGACTTATACCAACAATACCGGTACCGTAGTTAATTTCGACATCAAAGTTCCTGTTAAGATTACCCACAAGTGGAGCCAGAAAGACTTTGTTGTTTGGGTCAATGGCCATGTAGGTAGAACTGAAGCGAACTGATCCATTCTGTAAAATGGATAAACCATTAATTTGAAATAAGCGCATCCTTAAAGAAGGAGCCTTGTTATAATAGAAAAACTTTTGAAACATGGGAATCCCTGGCTCGTGATGAGTCGGGGATTTCTGCCTTTTTACAGGTTCCATATTTTCAATCCTCAAAAATTCCCCCATCCTTTCCGCATATCACATTTTTATGCTAACTTTGCCGACACAAAAAAGCACCCTATATAATATAAGGATAAACTTTAAACAAGATACAATTATGAGTAAAAAAGCCCTTTTAATGATTCTTGATGGCTGGGGAATCGGCGATCATAAGAAAGATGACGTGATTTTCAATACTCCCACTCCTTATTGGGACAGCCTGTTGGCCAACTATCCGCACTCACAGTTACAAGCCAGCGGAGAAAACGTAGGTCTGCCCGACGGACAGATGGGTAACTCTGAAGTAGGACACCTCAACATCGGTGCCGGACGCATCGTTTACCAAGACCTGGTGAAAATCAACCGTGCTTGTGCCGACAATAGCATCATGAAGAATCCCGAAGTGGTTTCGGCTTTCTCATACGCCAAAGAAAACGGAAAGAGCGTTCACTTCATGGGGCTGACCAGCAACGGTGGCGTGCACAGTTCTTTCGACCATCTGTTTAAATTGTGCGACATTGCCAAGGAATATGGCATAGCGAACACATTCATCCACTGCTTCATGGACGGACGCGACACCGACCCCAAGAGCGGTAAGGGATTCATCGAACAACTGACAGCACACTGCGCACAGTCGGCCGGCGTAATTGCTTCTATCGTAGGACGCTTCTATGCCATGGACCGCGACAAGCGTTGGGAACGTGTGAAGGAAGCCTACGACCTGCTCATAGAAGGCAAGGGAAAGCAGGCTACTGACATGGTACAGGCCATGCAGGAAAGCTATGACGAGGGTGTGACTGACGAGTTCATCAAGCCCATCAACAACTCTACCGTAGATGGTACTATCAAGGAAGGCGATGTGGTTATCTTCTTCAACTACCGCAACGACCGTGCCAAAGAGCTGACCATCGTACTTACTCAGCAGGATATGCCTGAACAGGGCATGCACACCATCCCCGATTTGCAGTATTACTGCATGACTCCGTATGATGCTTCATTCAAGGGTGTACACATCCTGTTTGATAAGGAAAACGTGCAGAACACGTTGGGCGAATACCTGTCAAATAACGGCAAGACCCAGCTTCACATAGCTGAAACCGAGAAGTATGCCCATGTGACATTCTTCTTCAACGGCGGACGCGAGACTCCGTATGATGCCGAAGAGCGTATCTTAGTGCCCAGCCCGAAAGTTGCCACTTACGACCTGAAGCCCGAAATGAGCGCATACGAAGTGAAAGACAAACTGGTGGAAGCCATCAACACACAGAAGTATGACTTCATCGTGGTGAACTATGCCAACGGTGACATGGTGGGACACACGGGAGTGTATGCAGCCATCGAAAAAGCTGTAACCGCCATCGACAACTGCGTGAAGGACACGGTAGAAGCTGCCAAGGCTAATGATTACGAGGTGATTATCATTGCCGACCACGGTAATGCTGACCATGCACTGAATGAAGACGGTACGCCGAACACCGCCCACTCACTGAATCCTGTTCCGTTTGTTTACGTGACCGAGAACAAGGAAGCTAAGGTAGAAAACGGTGTATTGGCCGATGTGGCTCCTTCCATCCTGCACATCATGGGAATGCCTCAACCGGCTGAAATGACTGGTAAAGACCTTATCCATTGATAATGGTTTAGCCATATAAAACCAATTCCTGTAGGGGCGCAATATTTTGCGCCCGATAACATCCACGTAATAATCCACGTGTATGGTTTCGGGCAGAAAATATTCTGCCCCTACAGTAATAATAACCCCACATAATTCTTATATCCCAAACAAGCACTAACAAGAAACAAAACAGCCTCATGATACAGATAGACGATGTAGTTATTTCCCTCGACGTATTCCGTGAAAAGTTCCTCTGCAACCTCGATGCCTGCAAAGGCGAATGTTGCATAGAAGGCGATGCCGGCGCACCGGTTGAACTGGAAGAGGTAGAAAAACTGGAAGAAGCACTGCCCGCCATTTGGGACGACCTTTCGCCCGAAGCCCGTGCCGTGATAGACAAACAGGGAGTGGTCTATACCGATGAAGAAGGCGACTTAGTCACCTCTATCGTGAATGGCAAAGACTGTGTTTTCACCTGCTACGATGAGCGGGGCTATTGTTATTGCGCCATTGAGAAAGCCTACCGGACAGGCAAAACCGATTTCTACAAACCCGTCTCCTGCCACCTCTACCCCATCCGCGTGGGCGACTATGGTCCTTACAAGGCCGTGAACTACCACCGTTGGGATGTATGCAAGGCTGCCGTGCTGTTAGGCCAAAAAGAAAACCTGCCCGTCTATAAGTTTCTGAAAGAACCGCTGATACGGAAGTTCGGACAAGAATGGTATGACGAACTGGAGATTGCTGCGGAAGAGCTGAAACGACGGGGAATGATTTGAAAAACACCTTTTAATACCTTAATAT
The DNA here is from genome assembly GCA_030523385.1 of Bacteroidales bacterium. Classification (GTDB taxonomy): domain Bacteria; phylum Bacteroidota; class Bacteroidia; order Bacteroidales; family Bacteroidaceae; genus Phocaeicola. Next base: position 6,165 of record JAUNIV010000044.1, read on the forward strand.
ATAATACAGCCATGAGAAAAACACTTGCCATTTGCCTGCTTCTTTGGTGTCTTGCCGCATCTGCGCAGGCACAAGACCAGGCCCTGATTACACCCGATGATTCCATTCCCAGTTTGGTAGAGCGTCTGTTTCCCAATGCCAACCCCAATCTGTCTGCCCGAATGAACCTACAGTTTGCCACATCGGCAGTAACCGATTTCTCCGAAGGAAAAGTAGATGATGCCTCCTTCAAGCTGAATCGTGTGAAGTTAGAAATATTGGGTTCATTCAGCAAACAGTTCTCCTATCATTTCCGTCAGTCGTTCAACAAATACAGCGACCCTTATTCGCGCGACAATGTCTCCTCTTCCATCGAATATGCTTTGGTCAACTGGAAGATGTCGGACAAGTTCACTCTTACAGTCGGCAAGCAGATGTTGTATATCGGCGGTTACGAATACTACGTCAATTCTATCAAAGTGAGGGAATACAGTGATTTCAATAACAATATCACCTGTTATCAGGCCGGCGTGTCGGGACTGATAAACCTTTCGGAAACTCAAGAGCTGGCATTGCAGGTGGTAAACAATCGCAGCGGGGAAGATACGGACACTTATTCCCACGGATTGCCGGAAGGAGTGGAAAAGGCTCGCGTGCCTATCCTTTCCAACATCAACTGGAACGGACTTTTCTGCGATAAGGCTGTGCAGTTGCGTTACGCTGCTTCATGGGGGCAGTTGGCTCAAGGCAGGAATTACTACAGTTTTACAGCAGGTAATATTTATGAAAAGGGTCCCATCGTGGCTTACCTCGATGTGATGTACTCTCGCGAAGGGCTGGACAGCAAGGGTCTTGTCAGCGAAGTGCAGGGTGCTTCTGTAGCATCGCCCGTCACGGCACAGCACGTAGAGTATTTCACCCTGATAGCCGACTTCGATTACCGCATTCATCCCAACTGGAACGTATATATAAAAGGAGCATACGAAACAGCGGGCGTCTACAAATCCAACGGTCTGTTCGAGAAAGGGCATTACCGCACTTCATGGAACGCACAGGCATGCGTGGAATACTTCCCGATGCGCAACAGCGAACTGCAAATCTTTGCCCATTTCCTCTACAAAGGCCGTCATCTCACCCAATTAGGAAGGTCTTTGGGAGGAACAAGCCCGGACACGCAACGCATCTCCGTTGGGTTGGTTTATGCGATTCCGGTATTCTAAGACTTCGTGTCTGATAACGAAATATAAATGTATGAGAAAAAAGAATATAATCACCCTATCCCTTCTCCTCGCCCTGTCGGCCTGCCAAACCGATGACACGACCGTGCCTTCGGATGCATCCGGAACATCTCAGCCTGAGCTACAGCTCCCCAATGAGAACCTCCTGCAAGGCTGCATGCGAATCAAGCTGAAGAAAGAGCCTTCGGATACATTCGACTTTGGAGACGGGAATCTGAGAATCACACGCATGGAACGCACCTTCCCATACGCCGGTAAATACGAAGAACGCACCCGGCGGGAAGGACTTCACCTATGGTATAATGTGTGGTTTGAAGGAAACACGACGGCCACACGGGCAGCTGCCGATGCTTCGCTTTGGGACAATATAGAAATGGCAGTACCCATACGCAAGGTGGTTTCCACCGCTATGCCGGAAGCCGAAACAAGATGGACGGCATACGGCACACGGGCAGGCGAATGGCTTTTCAATGACCCCGGCCTGCCCAAACAGTGGTATTACGACAATCCGGGAACAGAGTCGTGGCAGGAAGCCGGAGCAGATATCCGTCTGCCTGAGGCATGGAAGGAATACAACGGACACCCGGACATCATCGTGGCCATAGTAGATGGTGGCATCGAGCCGGGCCATCCCGATTTGCAAGAAAACCTATGGACCAACAACGGCGAGATACCGGACAACGGCATAGACGATGACGGCAATGGCTACGTGGACGATGTGTATGGCTATAACTTTGTAGATAACAGCCCTGCCATCAGCGGGCATCGGCACGGCACCCACGTGGCAGGAGTGATAGCCGCCACCAATCATAACGGAACCGGCATCAGCAGTATAGCAGGCGGAAACGGTTCGTCCGGCAGCGGAGTCAGACTGATGAACTGCCAGATACTGAAACATAATGCCTACATGGGCGATGAACTGGCCAACGACATCGGAGCTGCCATCAAGTATGGAGCCGACAACGGAGCTGTCATCAGCCAGAACAGTTGGGGATATGCCGCAGACGGAAGCGGTGCATACTCTGCTTCGTACATAGACCCTGCCCATAAGGCAGCCATCGACTACTTCATCAAGTATGCCGGCTGTGACAATAACGGGAACCAGCTGGAGGACAGTCCCATGAAAGGCGGCATCGTGTTCTTTGCGTCGGGCAATTCCAATTCTTCCAATCCGCGCATCGCCGCACCTGCCGACTATGAACCGGTGGTAGCCGTAGCCGCCATCGAAGGTAACTACCGCAAAGCATCCTACTCCAATTATGGCACTTACATGGACATAGCCGCTCCCGGAGGTTCACTGGCTGCGGGAGCCAGTCAGATATGGAGCACTACGATTGCTTCTTACGGTTATTACGAATATCGTGCAGGTACTTCCATGGCTTGCCCGTTGGTGAGCGGTGTGGCCGCATTGGTCATTCAGAAGCATGGAGTTGGCAAAAAAGGTTTCACGCCTCAGAAACTGAAAGAGATTCTGTATGAAAGTGCCTACGATTTGGATAGCTATAACCCGGATTATGCCGGCATGTTGGGACACGGATGCGTGGATGCCGCTGCGGCATTGAAGTTAGACCTTTCCAACCTACAGCCTTTCACATTGAAGTCCAATCAGATAACCGACAATGTGCTGACATTCAAAGTCAGCGGCCGCATGGCAGGCGAAGGGCAACTCACCCTATACAACAGCATAGGCAGCAAGGTGCTGACACTATCGGTGCATGCCAGACCATCCGACTGGCAGACCATCGACATATCGGCACTTTCTGCAGGCTATTATCTGTTGCATTACCGATGCAACGGACAGGAAGCAGAAGAGAAATTCATCAAATACTAAACGTGACGAAAAAACATGCAGCAATCATGAAGAAATGGATAGGAAGCCTGTGTCTGGCAGGCATGACATGGATGGGAGCCTACGGACAGGAAAGCCCCGCCCCTCTAAAGACCGGGACAGCCAATTATCTCACTATACCTGCCGATGCACGCAGTGCAGCAATGGGCGGTTGTGGAGTTGCCATGACGGATGGCAACGGGGCGATTTTCCATAACGGAGCGGCTGCCTTGCAGGATGCTTCCTCCAAAGGCGGCATCAGCTATACCTATATCCCCTGGATGCGCGACCATTCCTCAGGTTTCTCCCTGCACAGTGTCGGCGGTTTTTATCGGATAAACCGGCGTCATGCCGTGCTGTTGGGATTCAGACGCTTCGGCTATCCCTCGCTGAGCGGCATGGAAGAGGGCGCGGCCGACATCCATCCCAAAGAACTGGCCATAGAAGCCGGATATGCCTATCGCATTGTCGAGAACCTTTCGGTATCGGCCACCGTGAAGTATCTCTATGCAGACATGGGTACGGCAGGAGACGGCAACGGTGCAGGCACAGTGGCATTCGACGTTGCCGCACTCTATAACCGCGAGTTCCGCAACCTGCCTGATGCTTTCTGGTCTGTCGGCCTGCAGGCTACCCACATAGGGCCAAAGATGAAATTCCTTACTTCGCACGAGTCTCTCCCCACCATGCTCAAGGCAGGAGGAGCGGTCAGTCTGCCTTTCCTGCAAATACACCGGTTCACTCTCACAGCCGATGCCGTCTGGCGTCTGTCGCCCTCCGATGTGCAGGCATTCGGTATAAACGCCGGAGCGGAATACAGCGTGGCAAGTCTGCTTATGCTGCGCGGCGGCTATCACTATGGCGATAAGGAAAAGGGCGATAACAGTTATGCCACGGCGGGTGCCGGAGTCAAATACAAAGGCATCCGGCTGGACTTTGCCTGGATGTTTGCAGGCCGCGACTGTCTGGCAAGAAATACCTACTGGCTGTCATTGGGATATGGGTTCTAAACAATCCGGAAACCAAGACATCCCCACATTTAGCCAATATTCCCTAAAAACAATAGCAAAACGAAACAAAAACAACAGATGTGACAAAGTTTCCCGCGAGAATCCGTATCTTTGCGCCCGAATTTTAGATAGTTAAGAAGAATAGATGAAAACATTTGAAGAGTTAGGCGTTTCCCCGGAAATATTGAGAGCAATAAAGGAAATGGGATATGAAAGCCCCATGCCCGTGCAAGAAGAAGTAATACCTTATTTATTGGGAAACGGAAATGATGTAGTAGCCCTGGCACAGACAGGAACCGGAAAGACAGCCGCATTTGGTCTGCCGCTGATTCAAAAGATAGACGTGAAGAATTGTGTACCACAAGCACTGGTACTTTGCCCCACACGCGAATTGTGCCTGCAAATAGCAGGAGACCTCAACGATTACTCCAAGTACATCGACGGACTGAAAGTATTGCCCGTGTATGGCGGTTCGTCCATCGAAAGCCAAATACGCATGCTCAAGAACGGTGTGCACATCATCGTGGCCACTCCGGGCCGACTGATTGACCTGATGGAAAGAAAGGTGGCCAAACTGGAAACCATTGCCGACGTGGTAATGGACGAGGCCGACGAAATGCTGAACATGGGATTCACCGAAAGCATCAATGCCATCTTAGAGAGAGTGCCCGAAGACCGCAATACGCTGATGTTCTCTGCTACCATGAGCCCGGAGATTTCACGCATTGCCCGCCAATACCTGCACGACGCCAAGGAGATAACCATCGGCGTAAAGAACGAAGGAACCAAGAACGTGCACCACATTGCCTACGTAGTACATGCCAAAGACAAATATGCCGCACTGAAACGCATTGCCGACTACTATCCGCAAATCTACGGCATCATTTTCTGCCGCACCCGCAAAGAAACGCAGGAGATAGCCGACAAGCTGATACAAGACGGATATAACGCCGACTCGCTGCATGGCGAGCTGAGCCAGGCACAACGCGACTTAGTGATGCAGAAATTCCGCCAGCGCCACTTGCAACTGTTGGTTGCCACCGACGTGGCTGCCCGCGGACTGGACGTGAACGACCTGACCCACGTCATCAACTACGGTCTGCCCGACGATACTGAAAGCTATACCCACCGCAGCGGACGTACAGGACGTGCCGGAAAGACCGGTATCTCCATCGCCATCACCAACCTGCGCGAAAAAGGCAAGATGCGCGAGATAGAACGCATCATCAACAAGAAATTCAGCATGGAGAAACTGCCCACCGGCAAGCAGATATGCGAACAGCAGCTGATAAAAGTGATAGACGACATAGAGAAAGTGAAGGTGAACGAGGAAGAGATAGAGACATTCCTGCCCGGCATCTACCGCAAGCTGGAGTGGCTGTCGAAAGAAGACCTGCTGAAGCGGGTAGTCTCTATGGAGTTCAACCGTTTTCTGGACTATTACAGCAA
>JAUNIV010000045.1 GCA_030523385.1 Bacteroidales bacterium
AATCTGTCTGAAGGATATGGCAGGTATCGGACGCCCCGAAATGTTGGGACAATTAGTGAAGAACATCAAAGAGAAACATCCCGATGTGCTGGTGCAGTATCACGGTCATACGGGGCCGGGGCTGTCCATGGCTTCCATTCTGGAAGTCTGTGAGAACGGAGCCGACATCATCGACGTGGCCATCGAACCATTGTCATGGGGAAAGGTGCATCCCGATGTCATATCCGTGCAGGCCATGCTGAAGAATGCAGGCTTCCAGGTGCCCGAAATCAATATGAAAGCCTACATGAAGGCACGTAGCCTGACGCAGGAATTCATTGACGATTTCTTAGGCTATTTCATCGACCCGACCAACAAGCACATGTCATCCCTCCTGTTGGGATGCGGACTTCCGGGCGGTATGATGGGTTCTATGATGGCCGACCTAAAAGGTGTACATTCGGGCATCAACATGATTCTGAAAGGACAGGGAAAAGAACCCATGAGCCTGGACGACTTAGTGGTGATGCTGTTCGATGAAGTGGAATATGTATGGCCTAAGTTGGGCTATCCGCCTTTGGTGACTCCTTTCAGCCAATATGTGAAGAACGTGGCGCTGATGAACGTCATGCAGCTGGTGAAGGGAGAAGAACGCTGGACCATGATAGACAACCACACATGGGACATGATTTTGGGTAAGAGCGGTAAGCTGCCCGGTGCGTTGGCTCCCGAAATTGTGGAACTGGCCAAGAGCAAAGGATATGAATTTACCGACGAAGACCCGCAGAAGAATTATCCCGATGAGCTGGATAAGTATCGCAAGGAAATGGACGAGAACGGTTGGGAATATGGCGAAGACGATGAAGAACTCTTCGAACTGGCCATGCACGACCGCCAGTATCGTGACTACAAGTCGGGCGTAGCCAAGAAGCGTTTCCTGGATGATTTGCAGCGTGCCAAGGATGCAGCTATGGCCAAGAGCGGATTTGATGAGGAAACCATCAAGAAGTATAAGCGTGCCAAAGCCGATCCTATCGTTGCTCCGGAGAAGGGACAGATATTGTGGGAAATATCCGTAGAAGGGCCTTCCATCGCACCGTTCATAGGGCGTAAGTACCAGCATGACGAGGTGTTCTGCTACATCTCTACTCCGTGGGGCGAGATAGAAAGTGTTCCGGCTAACTTTACGGGACGTATCGTGGAAATCTGTGCCAAGCAGGGTGCCGTTGTCAATAAGGGAGATGTAATCGCTTATCTGGAAAGAACGGAGTTCACTGCTTGATATAAAAAAGAAGAAGTAATGAAAATAACGTATAAGACGCAAGGCACTTGCAGCAGCCACATCGAAGTGGATGTGGAGGACGGCATTGTCCGCGATGTGAACTTTTGGGGCGGATGCAATGGAAACCTGCAAGGCATCAGCCGCTTGGTGAAAGGCATGAAGGTGGAAGACGTGCTGCATAAGCTGGAAGGAGTGAGGTGCGGCAATCGGCCCACTTCCTGTCCCGACCAGTTGTGCAAGGCTTTGCGTGAAGCGGCAGAGTAAAATAGAAAAAGAGGCATTTCCCGTGGGGAGTGCCTCTTTTTTCTCCGGACAAACGCTTTTGTCTGTAATTGCATCACTTTCACAAGCTAATACTAACTATTAATCTTAATCTATTACCATGAAAAACACATCTTATTAACGCGGCATCCGGTGCGATTGTTCACGGTAAAAGAATAAAAATCATTTCTTGCATAATGCTTTGAAGTCGCAATAGGCGCACTTCTCCACCACCTCGGTCTGTGTAAACGGAATGTCGGGATGGAAAATCTCTTCCAACAAAGCCTGTAGCCGTTCGCGGAACTCAGCTTCGTACTTGCCGAAGTCTTCTACGGGTTCTTTGGGCTTGCGTGGTTCGCCCATCTGTATGACGGGCGAATAGCTTTCTGTAGCCGCCCGGTGAATGTAGAGTAGGGCAGGGGCTACCTTGAGCGGCTGCATGCGGCATACGATGGCAGCATAAAGGAATGTCTGAAACACGTAGTTGGAACGCTTCTTGTCCGGAATGAAGAGCGATTCTACGTTGGGGGGCGTATCGGCATCGCCGCCGGTCTTGTAATCCACGATGCGCAGCGTGCCGTCTTTGCTGTCCATGCGATCTATGATTCCGCCTATGCGTGAGCGGATGATGCCTTTGGGAGTGCGTATCTCGATGGGTTCCTGCACCTTCTTCTCGGAGGCCACAAACGTGAAGGGAGCATAGCGCAGGTCGTTCTGCAAGAGCTGCTTCAGGTATCGGGTGATGACTGCCGAATTGATAAGCTGTACGCCGTTGTATTCGGGCTTTTCGTCTTGGGGCACGTTGAAGAACAGTTCCTTGAATGCCGCATCCACATAGTCCTGCAATTTCACTTCGCCCCGCAGCAGGGTTTCCAGACTTTCCTTGTCTATCACATTGCCGTGGGCGGTTAGGTCTTTGTAGATGTTTTCTGCAGCCCGGTGGAAGATGCTACCGAAGGTGGCGGAGTCTATTTCGGCACTGACCGTATCGGGGGCAGACAGACCTGCCACGTGCTGGAAGTAGAATTTGAGCGGACAGTCTAAGTAATGGTTCAGGGCTGAAGGAGAAAACTTGGCATGCGGATTGACGCGGACGTCGAACACGCTTTGCATACGGCGCATCACGTCCGGAGTCTTTGCTATCGTGATGGGAGCCGTGCCTTGTGGCGACTGCCCGGCTTCTAAGTATTCGCGGACAATGGGGTGCGGCCACTCTATGAGGAATTGGAGCATGAAGCGGCTCCATTCTCCCCGGTTCAGCCCGTCCGAACTCGTATTATATAATAAGGTAATGCGTTCCGCCCGTTGGAGCAGGCGATAGAAGTAATAGGCATAGACGGCTATCTTGTGTTCGATGGTGGTCATGCCGAACGCTTTGCGCAAGTTGTAGGGGATGAAAGACGAGTCGCCGCCCGACTTGGGCAGCTGTCCTTCGTTGACCGACAGCAATATGAGGTGGCGGAAGTCCAGGTTACGGGTTTCCAACACTCCCATGACTTGCAGGCCTATAGCCGGTTCGCCGTGGAAGGGGATGCTGGTGGTCGAAAATCTCTTTATCATCAGCCTTCGCAAGGTTTCCGGCTGAACAGCCAAATCTCCTTCTTCAATCAGCGTGCGGAAGCGGTTGACGGTGGTATAAGCCTTGAACAGTGATTCGCGGTAAAGCTGGTTGAAGGCGTTCGTGTCTGCCGCATCGGAGGAGGCGGACTGGTAGATGCCTGCCACTTCCTTCAAAGCTTCGGACAGGCGGGCGCATAACTCCCTATTCCCCACGGGAGGCGTGAAGAAACGCTTCAGGCATTCATCCCTGCCCAACTCCGACGGGAGCGGATAGAAACGGTTGTTGGCTGTCAGTTCCTTTCCCAGGGCTTCGGCATTCGGGGTCAGTTCCTTCATGTAGGGATGCTTCAGCAGGGTGGTCACTGCCTGAAAGGCATACCGTCCGTGGTGCGGGTCGTAACCATGCGTGTAGAGGTCCAGCAGGGCGATGAAGAAACTATACACGGGGGTCTGCGAGAGCGGGAATCCCATGGTGATATTGACGTGCTTCACCTCTGCGGGCAGGGAGTGGAGTACGGGTTGCAGCAAGGCTTCGTTGCAGAGCACCACGGCTGTTTCCTTCTCCTGTTCGGTCAGGTTCTGCCGGATCCATTCGGGCAGATAGCGCGCCTGGGCGTTCTCGGTCGATGCGGCGATGTAACATACCTCTTTGGGGAGAGACAGGTTGCGGAACAGTCCGGAGGGCAGGGGAGAGGGGAAGTCGCGCAGATTCCGTTTGATGAACTCGCCAGCTTCGTGGTGTGCCTTTTCCATGTAGAAGTCGTCGTAGTCCCAATAGAAAAGAGCCTTTCCGGCATCCTGCAACCGGCTGAACAGCGTATGCTCCACCTTGTTCAGCACATTGAATCCCACGAACACGTATCTTTCGTAGGGCAGTTTCTCTATATCCAAATGTTCGATGACGTGACGATACATCATTCCCTCGTAGGCTATCTGTTGGGCAGCCAGCGTCTCGCGGAATCCCGTGTAGATTTTGCCTAACACGTCCCACAGCGAGATGAAGCGTTCTTTGAGTGCCGTGCGCCGTTCGATGGAGAAGTTGCTGAAGAATTGCCGGATGGCCTCTTCCTGTTCCTTGTCTATAAAGGTATAGTCGTCCATGATGTTGTGCAGGTCTTGCAGGTTGCTGAACAGTCTGTCGGTGTCTGCCATGTTCTTGTCGGCATCATCGAAGTCGCTGATCAGCATTTCGCCCCAAAAGTAAAAGTCGTCCAGCGTCTCGGTGCTTTGGGTTTCGCGTCGGAACACCTTGTAGAGTTCGCATACCAGTTTCACGGGGTCGCCTGCCTCCCACGGCGAGAGGCTTCGGAATAGTTCGCTGATGCTCACGTATGCCGGCGACCAGATGGGGCCGTCGGCCTCTTTGGTTAAATGTTCGTTGAAGAATAGTCCCGCACGTTTGTTGGGGAACACTACAGCCGTATGCGCCAGATTGCCGTCGGTGCGTCGGTACAAGTCGGCTGCCACTTGTTTCAAAAAGCTTTCCATCAGTCTATCTCCTCCAGTTCGTTATTGAATACATACCACAGGTAACCGCGAATGTTTTTATATCCCATGCTTGCCAGCAAGTCCATGTACTCGCGCACCTGCTTGTTATAGGCAGTCCGTTTCTTGCCGAATTTGAAATCCACTACCACCACTTCTCCGTCTTTCATCATCACCCGGTCGGGGCGTCGGGTCTGTAGCTCGCCGTTCTCCTCGTAGATAATGGCACACTCGTTGTAGAGTTGCCATTGTCCGGCATACCAGTCTTTCACCAACGGATGATGCAACGCCCATTCGGTGAGCTTGCGTATCTGTTCCTCCTGCCCGCTTGATTCGATGACGCCTTCGAAGCGCAGGCGTTCGATGGCCGAAGGAATGTCGGCCGTGGTGCGGATGGCCGAAAACAGGTAGTGTAGCAGTTGGCCTTGGCGGATGTATTTCTCGTCCGCCTCTTCCTCGCCGCGTATGAAGTCGGCAGAGCGGTTGGATTGCTTGAACTCTATTTGCGTTTCCAGTGCTTCCATGCGTATGGGGTGTTGCCGGGGTTTTTCCGTCAGCTTGTTGCCCGAAGCCTGCTCTTCCTTTTCGGGAGCGGAGAGATACAGTTCTCCGACTTCATAGACGATGTCCTCGCCCTCTTCTCCTTCCTGCCTGGTGATGGTGAGGGAAGCATCAGCTTGTGTGTGCATGGCCTCCATGGACTGTGCCAACAAATCGGACACGGTTCCCTTTTGTTTTTCCTTTCCCCATACAATCAGGTTCTTCTTGGCGCGTGTGAAAGCCACGTAGAGCAGGTTTAGGTTATCCACCCACAGTTGCAGCCGCTCGTGCAGGAAGTCGTTTTGGTAAACAGACTGCTGCATGGCGGCGGAGTAGTTTACGGGCACAATGTCCAACTCATTGAACGGTGCTTCCTGCGGTGCACACCACACTAAGTGATTGTTGGTCTCGTTCTCCATCTTCCAGTCGCAGAAAGGCAGGAGCACGGTGTGGTATTCCAGCCCTTTCGACTTGTGTATGGACAGGATGCGTATGCCTTCCACTTCGCCCGAAGGGATAGTCTTGCCGCACAGCTTCTCTTCCCAAAAGGCAATGAAGGCAGTGAGGTCCGATGAATTGTTTTGCAGGTATTCCGTCACCGCATCGAAGAAAGCGCACAGGTAGGCATCCTGCCGTTCGATGCGTTCCATGCAGAAGAGGACGAACAGTTTCTCCATCAGCTCGTACAGGGGCATGAGGCGCAATGCCTCTTGTTGCTCTATGAAGGCAGGTGGCAAATACTCATCCGTGTCGTTCAGCAGCAGGGTATTCAGGTCGATGTCATTCTTCAGCACTTCATGCTGGTAGGCAGCAGCCAGTTGTGCCTTGGCTATGCGGTTTTCCGGTTCCGACAGGTAGCGCAGTCCGTCCAGTATCATGCAGACCGCCAATGAGGCATCCAGCCGGAAAGCCTCGTCGGAAACGATCTTGTAAGGGGTATGCTTGTCGAAGTAATCGGCTATCAGCGGTATGCTCAGGTTCTTGCGCACCAGTATGGCTATGTCTTTCAGCCGGATGCCCTGTGCGGTCAGTGTCTGCACCTCCTCGGCCAGTCGTTGCATGGTGTCTTCGGCGTATGTCGTTTCCTCCTTGTCCGTCAGGAAAGTCACTTTCACGTATCCCTTTCCTATGTCCTTGAAGGTCTCCTGACACACATCGCTGTATGCCTCTGACAGTTCCCGGCAGGTTTCGCCCGTCTCTTCCTTGTAAGTGTCGTTCAGCACTTGGCAGGCAGCGCTGAAGAGTGCATTGTTGAACAGGATGATGTTTGCCGCACTCCTTCGGTTGGTGCTCAGTGTCTCCACCCTTACAGGGAATGCGTCGAGATTTGTCTTGAGTCCGTTCAGTATGCCCCAATCTCCGTTTCTCCAGCGGTAGATGGATTGCTTCACATCGCCCACTATCAGGCTGTCGGCACCCTGCGACAATCCTTCTAAGAGCAACAGACGGAAATTGTTCCACTGCATGCGCGAGGTGTCCTGAAACTCGTCTATCATCACGTTGCGTATGGTGGTCCCTATCTTCTCGAATACAAACGACGGGTCGCCTTCGCGTATCAGGTTGTGCAGCAAAGCATTGGTATCTGATAGCAGGAAACGGTTGTTCTCGTGGTTTAGCTGGCGGACTTCTTCGTCTATGTTGGCCAACAGCCGCACGTTGTTCACATAGCGCAAGGAGAGTTGGCAGGAGTTCACGATCCGGTTGTTCTTGCTTCGGAAACTCTCCGCTTCATTCAGCAAAGGAATCAGTTCGCTTTCTGCCAATGACAAGATGGCTTTGCGCAGGGGCGAAGTCTTCTTTACCCATTCGTCGGGATTGTCCAGACACTTCTCTACGGTGGCATTGCGCACGCTGTCGTCCATCCTTCCTGCCATCAGCTTGTTGAAATATCCGGCTATGCCCCTCGAACCGTTCTTCAGGTCGTCGGTGTTCAGTCCATTCGTCTCTAATACGCCGAAGAATTGTTCGGAGAATCCTTTCATCTGTTCCAACGCTTCCTTCTCGATGGCTTGCAGGGTGTGCCGGTAGTTCTTGATGCAGTCTTTGTTTTTCAGCTTTTCCCTCAGCCCGTCTCCTTTCTCTATGTAGCCTTCATCGAAGATGTTGCGTCCGAAGTTCTTTATCTCGCCCGATACGTTCCACCGTTTGTCGTCGGCTATGCGTTCCTCGATGTAATCCAATAGCCAGTAGAGCACGGGTGATTCCCTGTCTAACTTTTCTATCATGGAGTCCACTGCCTCGCTCAGCACCTCCAGGTTGTTCAGTTCGATGTTCAAGTTGGCACCCAACTCCAGTTCGCGTGCCAGGTTGCGCATCACCGACTGGAAGAAAGAGTCGATGGTTTCCACACGGAAGCGGCTGTAGTCGTGTATCATGTAGTGCAAGGCCGTCCCTGCTGCCCGGCGGATTTCCTCTTCGGGCATATTCAGTGCCTCTTTTACCTTTTGCAGGTAGGCATCGGAGTCCGGGTCGTTTGTCCGGATGCCATATAGCTGGCTCAGTATGCGTTCTTTCATCTCGGTGGTGGCCTTGTTGGTGAAGGTCACGGCCAATATCTGCCGATAGGCACGCGGGTTGCGTATGAGCAGCTTGATGTATTCCACTGCCAGCGTAAAAGTCTTTCCCGCACCGGCAGAGGCTTTATATACTAACAGTTCGGGTGAATGGTTCATGTTTTTTTCTTTATTTTTATTTGTAGGGCTACTCCTTGATGTCCTGATACAAGAACCGCTTGATGCTCTTCTTGGCTGTTTTCTCAAATTCTTCGGGATAGAGCTTGAATCGGGTAATCTGGGAGTAGGCAGGCAATTGCCGGTTCAGCTCGACGCGGTTTTCCTCCATGGCCTTTTCAATGTCTGCCATGTTCATTCCGTGTGCAAAGGCATCGTCCGAATCCGGATAAATCAGAGCCACCAACTTGTCTTGCTGCAACACAATCAGCGACTCCGACACGTAGGGCATGTTGTTCAGTTTAGCCTCTATCTCCTCCGGATAGATGTTCTGACCCGAAGCGGTGAGCAGCAAGTTCTTGCAACGCCCTTTGATGAAGATGTTGCCCTCTGCGTCTATGGTGGCCATGTCGCCCGTGTGCAACCATCCTTCCTCGTCTATCACCTGGCGGGTGGCCTCTTCGTTCTTGTAATAACCCAACATGAGGTTGGTGCCCCGGCATATCAGCTCGCCTGCCACTTCGGAAGGATAGTGCGAAAGCACCTTGGCCTCCATGCGTGCCGCCACCTTTCCACACGAAGCGGCCTTCAGTTCCGTCCAATGGCTATGGCAGATAATGGGACCACATTCCGTCATGCCGTAGGCTATGGTATAAGGGAAATCAATCATCCGCAGGAAGTTCTCCACTTCGGCATTGAAGGGCGCTCCGCCTATGATGATTTCTATGAAATTGCCTCCGAACACCTCCATGGCATACTGGCGGATAAGTTCTTTAATCTTGTCGCTGATGATGGGCACGTGCAGCAGGAGCTTGCCCAACTTGTTGTCCACCTTCGGAAGAATGTCCTTCTTGAATATTTTCTCTACGATGAGGGGCACGCAGGCTATGCAGCGCGGACGTATCTCGGCGAAAGACTCGGCGATGATTTTAGGAGACGGCATGCGGGTGAGGAACCACAGGTGTGCTCCTGCCGTGAATCCGTACAGGAAATCGACCGTCATGCCGAACACATGTCCCAATGGCAACATAGACACGATGCGGTCTCCGGCCTTCAGCCCAATCTTCTCCTTAAAGAACAGCACGTTGGACAGGATGCTGCGATAAGGAAGCATCACGCCTTTGGAATAACCCGTGGTGCCCGACGTATAGTTGATGATGGCAAGGTCTTCGGGTTGTTCCGTCTGGTAGCTCACATCGTCGGGGCGGAAGCGGCAGGGATATTTCCGCCCGAATATCTCGTTGAGGTGTTCCCGTGCATACGTCAGTTTGTCAGATCGCGAGACCGCCACGGCGAAGTCCCTCAGTTCGATGACCCCTTCCAGTCCGGGCATGGCAGCTTCGTTCAGGTTCTCCCACATTTGGTCGCCTGCAAACAGCAGACGGGATTCGGAATGATTGACGATGTTGTGCACCTGGTCTGCCTTGAATTCATGCAGAATAGGCACGGCCACAGCCCCATAGGTGATTGCGGCAAGGAATGTAACCGTCCAGTGGGCGCTGTTTCGTCCACAGATGGCTATTTTGTCCCCTCTTTCTATGCCGGCATTTTCCAGCAGGATGTGTATTTTCTCTATTTTGCGGGCTACATCTCTATATTGCAACGTGGCTCCCTTATAGTCTGTCAGGGCATTCAAATACCAATTTGTCTTTATGCTTTGCTCTATGAGAGCGATAAAACTCTGTTCTGTTTCCGTCATAACTTTGGCACATTTATAGGCTGAGTATGTACAAAAGTAGTAAAACGGTATAAGGGCATAAGGGAATGCCGTGGCTTTTTACATTAATTTAACGAGAAGCATGTTTGTGATGGTTGTTGTTATGGGATAATTGATTACCTTCGTCACTGTCAATCAAATGATAGTTCATCATGGAAGAAAAGAAATCCTGTACTATCAATATTACTACATTGTGCCTTAACATTCTGCTTTTTTTATGTTGAATGGCATTTTCTCAAATAAAAATAGTATTTTTGCGGGGTAAAATGTGATACCAATATCAAAAATAGCACTCTAATATGATATTTGAACGTAAGAAATACTTGAATGAGCTTATCGCAGGACGTGGGAACGGACTTGTAAAGATTATAACAGGTGTCAGAAGATGCGGAAAGTCTTTTCTACTATTCAACATCTGGCACAACTGGCTGCTGGAGCATGGAGTGACTGATAGCCACATCATCGAGATTCAACTTGATGACTTCCGAAACCGGCGGCTGAGGAAACCAGATACTTTGCTCGACTATATCGACTCAAAGGTAACTCCTGACGGCAATTCTTATTATATTATCTTGGACGAGGTGCAACTGGTAGAAGAGTTTGTTGAGGTTATCCTTAGTTTGACGCACATGAGGGATGTGGATGTGTATGTATCAGGCTCAAACTCCCGCTTTTTGTCAAGCGATGTAGTGACGGAGTTTCGTGGCAGAGGTGACGAGATACGTATTTGGCCTCTTACCTTTGATGAATATTTCAAAGGTATAGGTGGTGACATACGCAAGGCGTGGCTGGATTATTACACATTTGGAGGACTACCACAAGTTGCTTTGCTGGAAACTGAGACAAAGAAGACCGACTATTTGCGTGGATTGTATGAAACGACCTACCTGAGAGATGTAATGGAGCGCAACCATCTACGCAATCCCGAAGGAATGAGGGAACTTGTTCGTGTGCTCGCTTCCGGCATAGGTTCTTCCACCAACCCGACCAGAATAGCCAACACCTTCCAGTCATCACAAGGAGTCGCCATTAAAAGAGATACTGTAAAGCAATACATTGATTATCTGAAAGATTCTTTTCTCATAGAGGAAGCCTTGCGTTATGACGTAAAGGGCAGAAAATACATTGGCACAGAGACCAAATATTACTTTGCCGATATAGGTATTCGTGCTGCCATTCTCAACTTCCGCCAACAGGAAGAGACTCACATCATGGAGAATATCATTTACAATGAACTCCGCAGCCGTGGATATAACGTGGATGTGGGTTTGGTTGAGATGGGTGGCAAGGATGAAAACGGTAAGTTCGTCAGGAGGCAATTGGAAGTGGATTTTGTGGTAAATCGTCCACCATACAGAGTTTACATCCAGTCGGCCTTCCATATGCCGACACCGGAAAAAGAATTGCAAGAACGTCGTCCTTTACTGTCTATCAACGACCATTTCCGAAAGATCGTCATTGTAGGTGATGATATCCACCGCAAAGAAGACGAGCTTGGAGTCTTGACAATTGGACTATTAGATTTTCTTACAGACAAAAACCTGTTGGAACAAGGGTAATAATGGAAAACAAATCAAGACATATTATTGCAATAAATATGAATAAAGAAACATTAGAATTTGTCACTTTCAGTGTGGAATTAGAAATTATAACGTACACTCATTAATACATTCGCCCCTCTCATTGGGAATGACATGTAAGAAGAAGTAAGTTCGCTATAATATTTATCTAGTATAAATGCTTAGTTACTTATATAATCATGAGCAGATATAATGAAGTTCTTCACAAAAATGTCTTTTACTATTTGAAGTAATTTTTCTTTTTCGAATTTCTTTAATGCACCCGGATATTTTAATGTCTTCAAAAAATCCACAAATGAAAGAGCTAAAAATTTGAGACATTCTTCTTTATTCGTTAATTTGAAATAAGTTTCGAAATCTACAATAAAATCCGCCAAGAGACATTTATACATTCTTACCTCCGGAGTTACAGAGCCTCTAATTCTCAAAGTTTTATCCTCATAATATTTAGGACGCTGTACTTGATAGAACGTACTGAACTGTGGAGACAAGCA
>JAUNIV010000446.1 GCA_030523385.1 Bacteroidales bacterium
GGAATCGGGTATGGTCTGCTATTTCTTGCCTCTAATGAGCGGGGCGCACAAGCTCTACAGCACAAAGGAAAACTCTTTCTGGTGCTGTGTGGGAAGCGGGTTTGAGAGTCATGCCAAATATGGTGAGGCCATCTATTATCGTCATGCTGACGACATCTACGTCAACCTGTTCATACCCTCCATCGTCAGTTGGAAAGAAAAAGGTATGACTTTGCAGCAAACAACAGCATTTCCCGAAGAAGAAACCACCACATTGACAATCGGTCTGGAAAAGCCCCGGAAAGCTACCATCTATCTGCGTTATCCTTCGTGGAGCGGCAAAGCGGCTGTAAAGATAAACGGTAAAACCATATTGGTAAAACAGAAGTCAGGGTCATACATTGCCTTGTCGAGAGTGTGGCAGGACGGGGATTGTATAGAAGCCACCTGGCCTATGCAACCTTATCTGGAAACCACACCCGATAATCCACAAAAAGGTGCCGTACTCTATGGACCGCTGGTGCTGGCAGGAGAACGAGGTACGGAAGGTATGCAAGCATCGGCACCCTTCTCCAATCCCGTGCTCTATAACGATTATTATACTTACGATTTCCACATACCTGCCGGATTGAACGACACTTTGCAATGGAACATCCGGAAGCCCGGACAGAATTTGCACCGCACAGGTCGTGAACTGCATTTTGAAACTTCGCAAGGAGATGTCCTTCGTCCTTTGTATGACATTCACCGGCAACGCTATGTGGTTTATTGGAATTTAAAAATAGAATGACATTCTATAACTTTAATGATAAAAAAACAAGCTTATGAATCCTTATTTGAACTTTTCTTTGGAAGGCAAGGTAGCCCTTGTGACGGGTGCCTCCTATGGTATCGGTTTTGCCATTGCTTCTGCTTTTGCAGAGCAAGGAGCAACCATCTGTTTCAACGACATCAACCGCGAGTTAGTGGACAAAGGTCTGAAAGCATACGCCGAAAAAGGCATCCGGGCATACGGTTATGTGTGCGATGTAACGGATGAACCTGCAGTTCAGGCTATGGTAGCAAAGATTGCCAATGAAGTGGGAACAATAGACATTTTGGTAAACAATGCTGGCATCATACGCCGTATCCCCATGCACGAAATGGAAGCAGCGGATTTCCGCCGCGTCATCGACATTGACCTGAATGCCCCATTTATTGTTTCAAAAGCCGTACTTCCTGCCATGATGAAGAAAGGCCATGGAAAGATCATCAACATCTGTTCCATGATGTCTGAATTGGGAAGAGAAACCGTATCGGCATACGCAGCAGCCAAAGGTGGACTGAAAATGCTTACCCGCAACATTTGCTCAGAATATGGGGAATACAACATTCAATGCAATGGAATTGGTCCGGGCTACATTGCTACGCCACAGACTGCTCCACTGCGCGAACAGCAACCGGACGGTAGCCGACATCCTTTTGATTCCTTTATTTGTGCCAAAACGCCCGCAGGACGTTGGCTTGATCCGCAGGAACTGACAGGCCCCGCCGTATTCCTGGCTTCGGAAGCATCGAACGCCGTAAACGGACATATCCTCTATGTGGACGGAGGCATCTTAGCTTACATTGGCAAGCAACCAAAATAGAATAGATTTTTCGTATCGGATACGGTGTATGATGACTCGTTGTGAAGTAATACTAGAACAAAAAGTATAATCACTTATTATTGAAATAAAAAATGGAACAAGTTTTCAGTTATATCATCGGGTTAGGAGCAGCGGTAATGATGCCTATTATTTTTACAATCTTGGGCGTGTGTATCGGTATCAGATTCAGCA
>JAUNIV010000046.1 GCA_030523385.1 Bacteroidales bacterium
CAGCGTCAGTGCCAATATCTCTACCAACAGCAATGAAATCACCGATATGGGTGAATCCGGTGAAATTATTCTGAACGGTGGTGCCAATATCCAGTTTATTCAGCGGGTAGGCGAATCCATAGGTTCGTTCTATGGTTTGAAATCCGATGGATTATATACACAAGAAGAAATCGATGCCGGAAAATATTACAAGTATGGTACAACAATACCTAATGCCGGAGACATCAAGTATGTGCCTCAGCGTGATTTGGAATATGGCGAGTCTATCAGTCTTGATCAAGACCGTACCATCATCGGTTGTGACGTGCCTTCTTTCACCTATGGTCTGAATATCAATCTGCAATACAAGAACTTTGAGTTCTCTATGTTCGGACAGGGTGTGGCCGGAACAAAAGTAGGTTTTGGTTCTTACGGTTTGCATCCGTTCTATCATGGTTTCGACAATCCGCGTGAATATCATTTGCAACGCTGGACGGTAGACAACCCGAATCCGAATGCAGCTTATCCGCGCCTGTATCAGAATGGAAATGCTCATGCCACTTATAATCAGCTGTTCAGTGATTTCTATCTTTTTGATGCAGACTATTTCCGCTTCAAGACTCTTTCATTGGGCTACTCTGTTCCTTCGAACTTAGTGAACCGATGGGGCTTGCAGACGCTGAAGGTGTTCCTCACGGGCGAAAATCTGTTTACTATCCGTGCCGACAAGAAGCTGAAGGACTTTGATCCCGAGAGTGCCAGTGGTATTATCAGTGCATTGGGTATCAAATCGTTTGCTATCGGTGTAAATGTATCATTCTAATCTATTAATGCTATTGAATTATGAAGAAATATATAACCAAATCCCTGTTGGGAGTATGTCTGGCAAGTTCTTTTACTGCTTGCGATTTAGATGTGGTTCCTCCTTCCAGCATTGCGACTGAAACTTTTTGGCAGACAGAAGATGATGTGTGGTATGCGATGAATAGTCTTTATAACACGTTGCCCGGTTCGGAAATGTATGATGAAAAGAGTACGGACAATCTTCACACACGAAAAAGCTGGGAGGGAGATGCTTACTTGTTACAAATAGATGCTGTCAGTCCGGCTGATTATCCTTATGGTTACGATTTCAGTGTAGTGCGCGAATGCAACACTGTTCTGGCGAATGTGGACAAGGCTTCTGTCAGTGAAGAACTGAAAGAGCGCGTAAAGGCAGAAACCCGTTTCTTCCGTGCTCTGAGCTATTTGGATTTGACTTGTAAGTTCGGTAAGGTACCTATCATAGAAGAGGTGCTTGATTTTGATGCGCCCAATGTGGAACGTGATGATGTGGAATCGGTACACGCATTCATATTGAAGGAATTGCAGGATGCTGCGGATGTGCTTCCAGCTTCTTATGCAGGCGGAAAGAAGTTGCAAGAAAAAAGTAGAATAACCCGTTATGCGGCTTTGGCATTGCGGGCAAGAGCTGCACTCTATTTCGGAAACTATGCCGAAGCAGAAAAATCAGCAGAGCAGATTATTACAGAAGGCAAGTTCGAACTGTTTAAGCTAACCGGCGATTTGACCGAAGCACAGAAGAAAGAGGCGGAAGAGATGAAAAAGTATATTGATGAATCCGAACTGGCTGCGGCAGGAATCACGATGGATCAGTTCGTCAGAGGATTGTTCAGCTACGAAACATTGTGGCATGTAGAGAATGCTTCTCCGGACAATCCTGAATACATATTGACTCGTGAGTATGCGGCCAAACCCGGTTTTGGCGACTGGGGACGTTACCAGTATATGCTGGTAGAGCAGTTGGCCGGTTCTAATAAGGGATATAGTTCGTATGAACCCACTCAGGGAATTGTGGACGCTTATTGGGACATCACCGGTAAGAAAGTTCCTGATGTCATTGATCCGATGGAGCGCGGACGTTTGTACTACGATTTCTATTCAAAATATGGAATTAAGGATTTGAAAGCCGGTTCGCAGGAGTATTTTGACAAGATAGCAGGACTGGATGTAAGGGACATTCCTTATATGAAAGAATTCCGCAACCGCGACAGCCGCCTTTATGCTTCTATTCTGTTTCCTCTCAAAGGATGGCATGAACCGGCCGTAGTCAACGGAACCTTCTATTATCGTTTTATGTATCAAAGTGAATATACGGGTGGAAATGAATCAACCACAGGATATACTTTACGCAAGTTTGTTTGTCTTTCTCCCTACAATCAGACATTGAATAGTGCCGATTATCCTGTTATCCGTTATGCCGAAGTCTTGCTGACTTATGCGGAAGCACATATCCAGACAACAGGCTGGGACAGCAAAGTGACCGAAGTACTGGATAAGTTGCGCGACCGCTGCGGTATGCCGCATGTACCTGCCAGCTTGGGCAAAGAAGAGGCATTGGAGTTTGTACGTAACGAACGACGCATTGAACTCTTCGGCGAGGGACATCGCTTTGAAGATATCCGCCGTTATGGCAATGACTATGCTTCGAAGCAGATGAATGTGAAACTTTACTCTGTAGGAGTGAGCAAGCAAGCCGGTACGGAAAGTGGTGAATATGCCGGTACGGTAAATGATTATATCATGGACAGAAAGTGGAGCAAGCGCTTGATGCTGATGCCGATTCCTCAGTATGCCATCGACTCTAATCCTTTATTGAGAAACGATCAGAATGAGGGATACTAAATAAATGAAGGACTAAAAATGAAGAATGAAGAATTTCCCGCCCATGAGAAATTCTTCATTCTTCATTTTTAGTCCTTCATTATCCTTTATTCTTCCTTTGTCAGTATCCGCTCCAATTCTTCAGCCGTGAGGCGCAGGTGGAACTGCCCTTTGTGTGCAACGGAGATGCCTCCGGTCTCTTCGGACACGATGATGGCCAGCGCATCTGTTTCCTGCGACACGCCCATGGCGGCACGGTGGCGAAGTCCTAATTCTTTGGGAATATTCAAGTCGTGAGATACGGGCAGGATGCATCCGGCTGCTTCGATGCGCTTGTGGCGGATAATCATGGCTCCGTCATGCAGCGGACTGTTCTTGAAGAATATATTCTCTATCAGCCGTTGGTTGATGTTGGCGTCAATCACATCGCCAGTGCGCACAATGTCATTCAGCGATACGCTCTTTTCTATCACAATCAGTGCGCCCACCTTTCCTTTGCTCATGCTCATACATGCCATGACGATGGGCATGATGTCCGCCTTGTCCGTCTTTTCCTTTTTGTTGCCTGTGAGTATGCGGAAGAAACTGCCTAACTGCTTGTGCGACCCCAAAGTGACAAGGAAACGGCGGATTTCGTCTTGAAACAGAATGATAAGTGCCAATACACCCACGCTCACTAACTTGTCGAAGATGGAGCCGAGCAACTTCATTTCGAGTACTTGCGAAACAATCAGCCAGATTCCGATGAACACCAGAATGCCGGTAAAGATATTGATGGAGCCGGAGTCTTTCATCAGGCGATAGGTCTGGTAGAGCAAGTAGGCTACCAGCAGAATATCAATGAGGTCTTTTATGCTAAAATCGATAAACATCTTATTCTTATAATATATGGTATTAAGATATGGCAGAACTTTTCATCTTTTCCACGATGCGCACCACTTCTACGGCTTCTTTCACATCGTGCACCCGTAGGATATTGGCACCTTTCATCAGTGCGATGGTGTGGAGTGCCGTAGTGCCGTTCAGCGCATCCTGAGGAGTGCTGTCCAGCAGACGATAAATCATGGATTTGCGTGATACGCCCACCAGCAACGGAAGCCCGAAGAGGCGGAAATCCTCCAAATGATTCATCAGTTGGTAATTGTGTTCCAATGTCTTGCCGAAACCAAATCCGGGGTCTAAGATAATGTCCTTAGCCCCCAAGTCGCGTAACCGTTGCACACGTTCCGAGAAGTAATAGAAGACTTCTTTCAGCAGATTGTCGTAATGAGGATTCTGCTGCATGTCTTGCGGCGTTCCTTGCATGTGCATCATGATGTATGGCACACCCAGACGGGCCACGGTGGGGAACATCTGCGAATCCATCTCTCCGGCTGCGATGTCGTTGATGATGGCCACGCCATATTCTTCCACACACATGCGGGCCACATCGGCACGGAAAGTGTCGACAGACACCACGCTGCCGGGACACTCACGGCCTACAATCTCCAGCCCCATGCGCAGGCGGTGCATCTCTTCTTCGGCCGAGACGGGTGCCGCTCCGGGGCGCGAAGAATAAGCACCTATGTCGATGATGGAAGCACCTTCATTCATGATGCGGTGGATGCGGCGGACAATCTCAGCTTCGCTCTGCATGCGGCTTTGGGCATAGAAGGAATCGGGTGTGACGTTCAGTATGCCCATCACTTGCGGGCGGGAGAGGTCCATCAGCCGTCCGTTTACGTTTATAAATCTGGCATCAATAGTTTCCATTGTTTTGAGGTTCATTTGTTAGGTGGCACAAAAGTACGCACAATTCTTGAACTTTTGCGCTTTCGTGAATTATTTTTCAGCTATCTTTGTCGCGACTTAATCAAATGAAGAGACAAGATGGATATTTCTGCTTTATATACCTGTTTTGCAGCGTGCGGTGAGGTGACTACCGACAGCCGTCGCTGTCCGGCCGGCTCTCTGTTCATAGCTTTGCGGGGAGCATCGTTCGATGGCAATGACTTTGCACTCCGTGCGTTGGAGCAAGGATGCCGCTATGCGGTGGTGGACCGCGATATACCGTGCGAGGATGCCGGTATGCAGGCACGCCTGCTGCGGGTGGACGATTCGCTGAAAGCACTCCAGATGCTTGCCCGCGAACATCGTCGTCGGTTGGGCACGCGCATTATAGGCATTACGGGTACCAACGGAAAGACCACGACCAAGGAGCTGATGGCCGCTGTGCTGCAACGCCGCTTCCGTGTGCTCTACACCCAAGGGAACCTGAACAACCACATAGGCGTGCCCCTCACGCTGCTGCGTCTCACGCCCCAACACGAATTGGCTGTCATAGAAATGGGAGCAAGCCATCCGGGCGACATACGCGAACTGACAGAGATTGCCGAACCGGATTATGGACTGATAACCAACGTGGGACGTGCGCACTTACAAGGCTTCGGCTCCATAGAGGGAGTGCTTCGCACCAAAGGTGAACTGTATGACTGGTTGCGCGAGCATGGCGGGCAGGGCATCTTCCTGGATAGAGACAATGCACTCCTGACAGGTATTGCCCACGGACTGAAGTGCATAAACTACGGACAGACACCAGCTGATAGAGGGATGGCAGAAGCCGGACTCTATGTGAGCGGACATCTGCGTTCGTGTGCGCCTTTCCTCTCTTTCGGGTGGGAACACGAAGGCCGGCTTTTCGGAGTAGATACGCACCTCATTGGTTCTTACAATCTGAAGAATGCTTTGGCTGCCATAGCTGCCGGATTGTATTTCGGAGTACCTGCGGAAGAAATATGCGAGGCTCTCTCAGCCTACGTGCCTCACAACAACCGTTCGCAGCTCACCCTCACAGCCGACAATAAGCTGATAGTAGATGCCTATAATGCCAATCCCACCAGCATGATGGCAGCATTGGAAAACTTCCGTCTGATGGAAGTGCCTCGCAAGATGGCCATATTGGGAGACATGCGCGAGTTGGGCGAATGTAGCGAGGAAGAACATCGTCGGGTGGCGGAGTATTTGGATGCGTGCGGGTTTGACCGCGTGGTGCTGGTAGGGGAGGAGTTTGCCCGTGCCACAACGCATTTTGAACACTATCATGATGTGGAATCGCTGAAAGAAGCCTTGCAGCAAGAGAAACCCAAAGGATGGCATATACTGATAAAAGGTTCTAACGGCATTCGTTTGTGGCAGTTGCCCGAAGTGCTTTGAAGTCTTATTAGCTATAGATTTTATTTAATAAGGTATGAAACGGGAGATTTGACGCCTTGAAAAATTTTTTTCACCCTTTAAAAAATAATTTTGGTACGGTCAAAAATCCGGTTTGATACCTTGAAATTCCACCACTACGGGCACGGGACACCCTCATCAGTTGTCGGGCGACCGTGCCGGGTAGTGGTCTCCTCAATTACTTCATCCGTTTCAGCATCTCATCTTCCTCCTTGCGCACCTGTCGGGAGAGGATAAGCAGCGCAATGACGTTGGGGATGATGAGGAAGAAGTTGAACGTGTCTGCCAACTCCCACACCAAGTTGACTTGCGCCACCGAAGCTATCAGGATGACAGCCACCACCACAAAACGATAGGGCCACACCAACCGTTCGCCAAACAGGTAGCGCACATTCTGTGCGGCAAAGAAGTACCAGCCCACAATGGTGCTGAAGGCAAAGAAGAAGAGCGAAATGGCAATGAAGATGTCGCCCGTGACGCCGAAGGTGGAAGAGAAAGCCAACTGGAAGATGGCGGCACCCTGTGCTTCGGGATGCACCTCTATTACTCCCGATGCCAATATGACCAAAGCCGTCAGCGTACAAATCAGCAAGTCAACAGCCATGCCTATCAGTGCCACCAGTCCCTGTTCGTAGGGATGCTTCACTTTGGCAATGGCGTGTGCATGGGGCGTGGAGCCGAGTCCGGCTTCGTTGCTGAAGAGTCCGCGGCTCACTCCGTAGCGGATGGTACTCATCACCGTAGCACCCAACACGCCGCCCGCAGGTGCCCACGGAGAGAATGCGTAGCGGAATATGTCGCCAAACACTCCGCCCAACTTTCCGGCATGGACGCCAATGAAGATAAGGCTTCCTATAACGAAGAGAGAGGCCATGAACGGCACTATCTTCTCTGCAAACGAGGCTATGCGTGTGATTCCACCTGCCAACACCAGTCCTACCAATACGGCAAGTACCAGCCCGATGTACATCTTGTTCACCTCCATGGGCATCACGCGCGAGGTGGCATCGACAATGGAGTTGGCTTGCACCATAATGCCCGTTATGCCCAAAGCCAAGATAAAGAACACGGAGAAGATGCCAGCCATCCATTTCGAGCCAACTCCGTTGCGGATGTAGTAGGCCGGGCCTCCCACCACGTGTCCGTCTTTCTCGCTCTTGTAGAGCTGTCCCAATACGGCTTCGGCAAAGTTTGTGGGCATTCCCACCAAGGTGCTTACCCACAGCCAGAAGATTGCTCCGGGTCCTCCGGCCATAAGAGCCGTGGCCACACCTACTATATTACCCGTGCCCACTTGCGAAGCGATGGAAGTGGCTAACGCTTGAAACGGGCTCATGCCCTCTTTGCGCGAAGCCTTTCCTGCGCCGCCACGGAACAACAACCGGAATGCACGGAAGAAATAACGCTGTACAAAACTCAGACGGAATGTGTAGAATAGTCCTGTGCCAAGTAAGATGATGGCCAGCAAGGGGCCGATGTAGTCGCGGTTCAGGACACTGAAAAACTCGAGAATTTCATTTTGGTTCATAGGTATTATTTTTAATGGTTAATGCCGTAAAAGTAGGTATTTAATCCGAGATGCAGAAAAAGGACGGTTTGGAATAATGGCAAAACTGCCCAAAAACATATTTTAACGGAGTGACCGGATGGTTTCTTTCAAATCTTCCCGTTGTATGGCGGAAGTCCCGAATTCCACTTTGGCGATGATACCTTCTTTATCTACGACGATGGTCATGGGATAACCGTTGCTGCCTATGAACTTAGTGAACTGAGAGTCGTTGACTAACGGAATCCAATTGAACTTTTGGGCTTCGAGTACGGGACGTGCCCTTTCTGCATCCTCGTAGGTGGAAGAGAAAAACATCACATCGGGCATCTCGTCTTTCCAAGTGGACAGTTCGGGCATTTCGGTACGGCAAGGACCACAGCCTGTGTACCATAGATTCAGCACCATCACTTTCCCTTTGACATCGGTATTAGTCCATTTTTTGCCGTCTATGTCCGTTTCTGAAAAATCGGGGAATTTATCACCTTCCTTTAATATGGATTGTTTTACGGGGATTACAGAAATTCCGCTTTGACTCTTTTTTACTTCGTTGTATCTCTGTAAAAGCAGCTCTCCTTCGGGGATCTGTTCTTTGGGCACGGCATATTTCAATGCTCTCTGCGGCAATGGCTCAGACAGTTCCAGTCCCAATGCTGAGGCTCCATTGGGTGTTCTCAGTATATGCATTTTCACGATTTTCTGTCTGGATACGGGGTTTTCATAGAAGAAGTATCCGTCTATAATGGTCACTTTCTTTTCTGTCTGCGAGGTCTGTGCGCTTACGCATATTGCCAATAATACCATAAAGGCTGCAAGGATGATTCTTTTCATTGATTCTGGTTTTTAGGGTTATTATATTAAGTATTTCCGTTATGCTTGCGAATATAAGCAAATCAGATAAATTAATCTACAGGTTAGGTTGAAATTATTTTTTCATTTCATTGGCTTCACCGTTCAACGGTCGCTGAACGGTCATCGCAAATATTTGAAATGCTGCATGAAAACGTTTTCTGCGACCGTTCAGCGGCCGCTGAACGGTGAAGTAAGTTCTATTTTGACCGTTTTCTACTCCTTTCCTGCCGAATAATTGCCCTGCTTCTTCTCTGAAAAACCATTACTTTTGCAGCAAGTCAAAAACAAATCGAAAAGAAACGCTATGAAGAACTTGATTATCCTTTTATTGTTTGCCTGTACCCTGCTGCCTGTCCGCGCTCAGCGGTTGGTGGAAGTCGGACCGGGCTTCAGTTCCACTTCGGTCAATACCGCAGTGTTCCGCAACAACTCCGTCGTGACGCACGGCGATACGCAATACATCTCTTATTACGATGCCGACGGCTATCTCACCTTAGGAAGCCGGCAACTGGACAGCACGAACTGGACGGTGCATCGCACACAATATAAAGGTAACGTGAAGGATGCACACAATGTCATCAGCATGATGGTAGATGGCGAAGGATGGTTGCATCTGTCTTTCGACCATCACGGAAACCGCCTCAACTATTGCCGGAGCGTGGCTCCCGGCGTGTTGGAGTTGGGCGATTTGGAACCCATGACGGGTGTAGATGAGGATAATGTCACTTATCCCGAATTCTATTATCTGCCGGATGGCGACCTGCTCTTTGCCTATCGTTCCGGTTCTTCGGGGCGTGGAAATCTGGTAATGAACCGTTACAACCTGAAGTCACGCCGTTGGGAGCGTGTGCAGGATGTGCTTATTGACGGCGAAGATGCACGCAATGCCTACTGGCAGTTGTGTGTCGATGCGCAAGGCACGATACACCTTTCGTGGGTGTGGCGCGAAACGTGGTTGGTGGAAACCAATCATGACTTGTGTTACGCACGTTCGTCAGACGGCGGACGAACCTGGCAGCGCACCGACGGGACAGACTATGAACTCCCCATCCGGTTGGACAATGCCGAATATGCCTGTCGCATTCCTCAAAACTCCGAACTTATCAACCAGACAAGCATGAGTACCGATGCCGACGGACATCCTTACATAGCCACCTACTGGCGCAGTGCGGACAGTGACGTGCCCCAATATCGGTTGGTGTGGCACGATGGCAGCCGTTGGCACGAGCAGCAGGTGTCCCGACGCACCACGCCTTTCTCGCTCTCCGGAGGAGGCACGAAGATGATACCCATCGCCCGTCCGCGTCTGGCGGCCCACGAAGGCAAGGTGTACTACATCTTCCGCGATGAAGAACGGGGCAGCCGCGTGTCTATGTATCACACCGATGATGTGAAGGCGGGACAATGGCAGGTGACAGACCTCACGGACTTCCCTGTCCACGCATGGGAGCCGAGTGTGGATACCGAGCTGTGGAAAATGCAGCACAAACTCCACATCTATGTGCAAGACACCCGGCAGGGAGACGGCGAACAGACCGTAGAGACCGAACCGCAACCCGTCTATGTGCTCGAACTGTAACTGAACTCACAAAAAACATAAAGCGAATATCATGAAAAACTTTCTGAAACAAACCCTCTTCTGTGCGGGTGCCCTCTTATGGGGCATGCAGGCATCGGCCCGCCCCTCGTCAGAGGCCAACGAGGTGAGGGGAATCATCGACAAAGTAAACACCTACTGGCAGACAAACCATCCGGCCGAGGTAAACTCCTTTTGGGACAATGCTGCCTATCA
Source organism: Bacteroidales bacterium (assembly GCA_030523385.1). Classification (GTDB taxonomy): domain Bacteria; phylum Bacteroidota; class Bacteroidia; order Bacteroidales; family Bacteroidaceae; genus Phocaeicola. Next base: position 10,044 of record JAUNIV010000046.1, read on the forward strand.
CACCGGAAACATGGAAGTGTATTTCCTGACCGGAAACGAAACCTATCTGGCCTATACCGAAGCATGGGCACGCCACAATGAGTGGAAAGGTGCCAAAGAGAAAGACCGCTCAAAGTGGAAGTACTCTTATGGCGAAACCGATGAATATGTGCTCTTTGGCGACTATCAGATTTGCTTTCAGACGTACATCGACCTATATAATATCCTGCCCGACGACTACAAGATAGCCCGTGCCCGCGAAGTGATGGAGTACGAGATGAGCACTCCGCAACACGACTACTGGTGGTGGGCCGACGGACTTTACATGGTGATGCCCGTCATGACGAAACTCTATAAAGTGACAGGAAATCATCTCTATTTGGATAAGTTATACGAGTACATCAATTATTCGGACAGCATCATGCTCGACCGCGAAACGGGCATCTACTACCGCGATGCTAAATACGTCTATCCCAAACACAAGAGTGCGAACGGCAAGAAGGATTTTTGGGCACGCGGCGACGGATGGGTATTGGCAGGACTGGCCAAAGTGTTGAAAGACCTGCCTGCCGACTACAAGCATCGTTCTTTCTTTGTGGATAAATACGTGAAGTTGGCATCGGCTATCGCAGCCATCCAGCAACCCGAAGGCTACTGGACACGCAGTATGATGGACCCCGAACATGCTCCCGGACCCGAGACCAGCGGTACGGCTTTCTTCACCTACGGTTTTCTGTGGGGTATCAACAACGGTTATCTGGATGAGGCTACCTACAAACCCGTGGTAGATCGTGCGTGGAACTATCTGAAAAAGACCGCCCTGCAAAAGAGCGGCAAGGTGGGTTACGTGCAGCCCATTGGCGAGAAAGCCATTCCCGGACAGATAGTGGATGCCAACTCCGAAGCCAATTTTGGCGTGGGTGCTTTCCTGCTGGCAGCCTGCGAGTATGTGCGCTACCTGGAAGCTCCCCGCAATGAGGATCGTGCCTATTGGTGCAATCTGCTCTATCGCATGGCTGCTCCCGTGCTGAGCAATATGGCCGAAGGCAACCTGCAAAAGAACATGCAGGTGGAGGTAAGCCCGAATTGGGACGGACGCGACAAGCGTGTGACTTACATGGAAACCTTTGGCCGGCTCATGGCAGGTGTGGCTCCCTGGCTCGCTCTGCCCGATGACGATACGGAAGAAGGACAAATGCGCCGCCAACTGCGCGAGTGGGCACTGAAAAGCTATGCCCATGCCGTTGACCCCTCCAGTTCCGATTACCTCTTGTGGCAAGGTCAGGGACAGGCATTGGTAGATGCCGCCTACATAGCCGAAAGCTTCCTCCGTGCCTACGACTGCCTGTGGATGCCGTTGGACGATACTACCAAACAACGCTATATCAAGGAATTCATGGGTTTGCGTCACGTAGATCCTCCCTATACCAACTGGTTGCTTTTCTCGTCCACCATCGAGAGTTTCCTCCTCAAGGCAGGTGCCGACGGTGATGAGTATCGTGTTAATTCGGCTATCCGTAAAGTGGAAGAATGGT
>JAUNIV010000047.1 GCA_030523385.1 Bacteroidales bacterium
TTGCAGCCGAAATAGCGGTTCACCGCGTTCGACAGGTAGGTAGTATTCGTGCCGACTATTGAACTGAACTTTTCCAAAGAGAGCTTAGAATCCAAATAAACCTTTCCTATTTCTAAATTATACAATATACTTTTATATATCTCACCATCGACTTTGCGCGCTGAAAGCCCTTTCTGAGCAGACAACGTGCACCATTGTTGTTCTGCTTCGCTGAACAGCTTATCTTTCTGCACTTGCGTCGCAGCAGAAAAATCGTTGCTTTTCATCTGATAAAGGGCATCCATATTCCTAAGTCTTGTTCTATTAATAGCTATAATTTCATCGGACAAAAGTACCTATTTTAATCTATCCTACAAGAGATTCAACTAAAAATCTTTATAAAATACAGGAATATTTTAAGAAATAGGAATATTTACCTGTCAAGTACATGTAAAATACTTGTCAGATGCAATAAATCCGTAAAACCGGCAAAAAAGAAACTCCTTTATACCTTATTTATATTATAGAAAGTGCGTATCTTTGCGTCCATGAAAACCTATACAAGCAATCATATCGTATTTTTCTCGCCTACACACACATCGGCGAAGGTAGCCCGTGCCATTGGCGAAGGCATCGGCATGGGAAAGAGAATAGAAATTGACCTCACCACCGACGAGGGAGAAAGTGTCATTGAGATAAAGGATTCCATCGCGGTCATTTCCGTCCCTGTGTATGCAGGAAGGGTGGCTCCCGTAGCGTTGCAACGGCTCCGCAGGCTGAGGGGAAGCAATGCTCCTGCCATACTGATAGCCGTATATGGCAACCGGGATTATGAAGACGCCTTAGTGGAGCTGAGGGACGAGACCGTCCGTTTGGGATTCACTCCTTTGGCGGCCGGAGCATTCATCGGGGAGCACAGCTATAGCCGCCCCAACATGCCCATAGCTGCCGGACGCCCCGACACGGACGACTTGCAATGTGCCGAACAGTTTGGCCGGAAGAGCATGGAGAAGTTAGAGAAGGAAGGACTTAGCGGTGATTTCTTCATCAAAGGCAATGTGCCCTACCGGTATGTAGGCCCTTCTACCCCGGCTGCCCCTGTCTGCACCGACGGATGTTTCGGCTGCGGAAGCTGCATAGAGCTTTGTCCCACTCACGCCATTACGCTGAATGACGACGGAAAGATAGCCACCGAAGTGGCGAAGTGCATCAAATGCTGTGCCTGCGTGAAGGAATGTCCCAACGGAGCACGGGTGTTCGACACACCCTATACGCCGATGCTCCATCAGAAGTGTGCCGCCAGGCGGGAACCCGAACTATTCTTGTAAGGATGGGAAACACGGAAGACAAAAGGGTACTGGTGGGCATGAGCGGAGGCATAGACAGCTCTGCCACCTGCATGATGCTGCAAGAACAGGGTTACGAGGTGGTGGGGGTCACCATGCGCACATGGGATGTGCCGTCACGCTTCTCCGCTCCGGGGCAGCAGGAACCCGACGATGTGCTGGAGGCAAGGGCATTGGCCGAAAGATTGGGGATAGAACACCACGTGGCCGATGTGCGCGAGGAGTTCAAGCAAATCATAGTGAAGCACTTTATAGACGAATACATGCGGGGACGCACGCCCAACCCCTGCGTACTGTGCAACCCGCTTTTCAAGGAACGTATCTTGTGTGAATGGGCAGACCGCACCCGTTGCGCCCACATCTCCACCGGACATTATTGCCGGCTGGAAGAGCGGAACGGACTGCTGTATATCGTGGCAGGCGACGATTCCACCAAAGACCAGTCTTATTTCTTATGGAAACTTCCGCAGGAGATTTTGCGCCGCTTCCTCTTCCCATTGGGAGGCTACACCAAACAGGAAGTACGCGAATACCTCAGCCGGAAAGGATTCGAGGCGAAGGCACGGGGAGGTGAAAGCATGGAGATATGCTTCATCGAAGGAGATTACCGCGATTTCCTCCGCTCGCAATGCCCGGACATTGACACACGGATAGGCACCGGCTGGTTTGTCGATAGCCGCGGAGTGAAGATAGGACAGCACAAAGGATTCCCCTACTACACCATCGGACAGCGCAAAGGATTGGAGATTGCTTTGGGCCATCCGGCCTACGTGCTCCGCATCAATGCCGACAAGAACACGGTGATGTTGGGCAATGCCGAAGAACTAAAAGCCGAATACATGTTGGTAGAGGATTATCAGATAGCCGACATGCAGGAACTGACGCAATGTGCGAAACTGGCCGTGCGCATCCGCTATCGCAGCAAGCCCATACCCTGTCGCGTCATCGTGTTGGACGAAAAGCAGTTGCTCGTGCGCTTTCTGAGCGAAGCCTCCGCCATTGCTCCGGGACAGTCTGCCGTCTTCTACGACGGGAAGAGGGTATTGGGAGGGGCATTCATTGCCTCGCAGAGGGGCATCCGCAAGATAGCTGCCGACAATCAAGACAAATTTTAGCCTATGAAAACATACATCACACTTCTCATGCTTATGTGCATGCTGTCAGGCTGCGGCCTGCAACCCACAAGCTCTCCCGATCTGTACGAGCCGGGAGTATCGCAAGCGTTAGCCGAACGACGCAAGCAGGAAATCAAAGAGTTGGCATACGATTTGCGGTTTGTCATCCCCGAAGAAAAGGCTCTCCCGATAGCAGGAGAGGTTACCCTCAAGTTTGTTTTGGAGAAACCTCAGGAGGTCATCATAGATTTCCGCGAGGAGAAAGAAAAGATTCAATCGCTGTCGGTCAACGGACAAGAGAGTGCATTCGAGTATCGGAACGAACACATCATCGTGTCCGAAAGCAGCATCAGGAAAGGAAAGAACGAAGTAAGCATCCGGTTCACCGCCGGAAACCAGTCCTTGAACCGGAACGATGAGTTCCTCTACACCCTGTTGGTGCCCGACCGTGCCCGCACTCTCTTCCCCTGCTTTGAGCAGCCCAACCTGAAAGCCAACTTCACCCTGCAACTGGAAGTGCCTGCCGCATGGAAAGCCATCTCAAACACCTACATAGCCCGCGAAGAAACCGAAGGCGGACGCAAGACAGTCACCTTCGCTCCCACCGAACCGCTGAGCACTTACCTGTTTTCTTTCGTAGCCGGGAAGCTGGAACACCGGGAATACGAGGAAGACGGACGCAAGATTTCGGCTTATTATCGGGAGACCGATCCCAAAAAGGTGGCGCAGCTGGATGTTATCTTCAAGCAAGTGACCGCCTCGCTCCGCTGGCTGGAGGAATACACGGGAGTGCCTTACGCATTCGCCAAATACGACTTCATCATTCTGCCGGGATTCCAATACGGGGGCATGGAGCACACGGGAGCCACGTTGTATAACGACACGCAAATGTTTCTGAGCGAGCATCCCACGCCCGACGAGGAGCTGAGGCGCACCGAACTGATTGCCCACGAAACTACCCACATGTGGTTTGGCGACTTAGTCACGATGGATTGGTTTGACGACGTATGGACGAAGGAAGTCTTTGCCAACTACTTCGCGGCCTGCATCACCGAACCGCTGTTTCCCGACATCAACCATCGGCTCAACTGGATGAAGACCTACACGGCAGCCGCCCTCTCCGAAGACCGCACGCCGGGTACCAACAGCATCCGCCAGCCATTGGACAACCTGCAAAACGCCGGACTGATATACGGACAGATCATCTACAACAAGGCTCCGGTCATGATGGCCAAACTGGTGGAACTGATGGGAAAGGAAAACTTCCGCGCCGGCATACAGGAGTATGTAAAGACCTACGCCTACGGCAACGCCACGTGGGACGACCTGATACGCATCTTGTGCAGCCATACGGACGAACCATTAGCAGCATTCAGCGACGTGTGGGTGAACCGGAAAGGAATGCCGCACATCCGCTTTGGGGTACGGAGAGAGGAGTCAGGTAGGTGGAAAGCGGCATTAGCCGTCAGCCAGCAAGACCCTTACCGCAGAGGACTGAACTGGCCTCAGCAATTCAACGTGACTTTTTGCAGCGAGGCAAGAGATACCACGGTAGAAGTAAGCATGAAAGACAGCGTTTGCCTGATTCCGTTACCCTTCGAGCCGACACACATCCTGCCCAACACGGACGGACGAGGCTACGGCTTGTTCATTCCCGACGAGGGAAGCATGCAATGGCTGTTGGCCCACTGGCAAGACCTGTCAGACGACACCACCCGACAAGCCATGCTGATGTTGCTATACGAAAACTACTTAGCCAAACACTTTGCTGACGACGTATGGATGCAGGCACTGCTCAACGGCCTGCACAAAGAGACGAATCCGCTCATCGCCTCTACGCTGACAAGCTATTTGTCCGGTCCGTTGCGCGGACTGCCGGAAGCCATGCGGGCAAAAACAGAAAAGGAACTGTATGACTTGAGCCAGACTCATCCGCTGACTTCCTGCCGCACTCAGTTGCTGCGCACGCTCTCTACCGAAGCATACAGCACGCCCATCGTGCAACTATTATATAAGGTATGGGAAACACGAAGCGCGGCCTTGCTGAGCGACAACGATTATACCACGCTGGCCTACGAACTGTCCTTGCGCCTGCCGCAAGAGAGCGACCGCATCCTGGACACACAGCGGAAACGCATCGCCAATCCGGACCGTCTGCGTCAGTTTGACTTCATCTCGCAGGCCGTAACGCCGGACACACTGAAGATGGACAGCCTGTTCCACGCCTTGCTCCTGCCCGAAAACCGCCGGATAGAGCCGTGGGCAGCCTCTGCCCTCCATTATCTGAACCATCCCATCAGGGAAGCGTATGCCGTGAAGTATATTCGTCCCGGTCTGGAAGTCCTGAGAGAAGTGCAGCGCACGGGCGATATCTTCTTCCCCCGCAAATGGGCAGGCGTGTTGTTGGGAAATCATCGGAGCCGGGAGGCACGGCAAGAAGTAGAGAAGTTCTTCGAAGCGCATCCCGATTATTTGCCTTTGCTCAAAAACAAAGTGATGCAAGCGGCTTATCCTTTGATGCGAAGCACTGAATAATAGAACTGTAGGGGCGGAACATTTTCCGCCCGATAACATCCACGTGGATGATTTCGGGCAGAAAATATTCTGCCCCTACAGGAAAAAATTATCATAGGATGAAACACCCGATTTGATCCTTTAAAAAACTTTTTTGGTCCTTTAAAAAATATTTTTCAAGGCGTCAAATATATAAGCCCACACCGTCATCCCGAATGCACACAAAATCATCTCGCGGAATAGCGGGCTGCAAACTCTTTAGAGACGGAATTATTCAGACTCATACACACTTCGGCACTGAAATCCTTGCCACAGCTTATCACTTTGTCCCAATCTTCTTCGGTCAGCTCATCCAAATCATCCCGGCGGATGCGGTATTTCAGCAAGCCGAACACCACACCGGCATTGAAATTGTCGCCCGCTCCCACCGTACTTACGGTTTGAAGCGGAGCCACCTCGTAGGTTTTCTTCAGCTCTTTGGTGCAAAGACGTATGCCCGCACCGCCGTGTGTGCAGATGAACCGCGGGCAGTAGAACTCTATCTTGTTCTTATAGATGCGGTCGGCATCCGTCAGCGAGAACATATTGCCGAAGTCCTCTATGGAACCGCGCACAATGTCGGCATATTCAAAGTTTTCCAGAATCGTAGGCAGGAGCTTGATGGCCTCGTTCTTGTGCGTGCTGCGGAAGTTTACGTCATAATAGATGATGGCACCTTGCTCACGCGCATAGTCCAGCAATTCCTTCACCTTGTCCCTCAGTTGGGGAGTCACGGCGTAATAAGAACCAATCATCAAGATGTCGTCCCGATTGATTTCGGGCAGGGACACGTCTAAGCGCATGCGCGGATAATCCTTATAGAAGAGGTAGTCCGCATCGTTGTGTTCGTCCAAAAAGGCGAGCGATACGGGCGACTTTCCTTCGGGAAAGACATTGACGTGCTTCGTATCGACCCCATTCTCTTTCATGAAGTCCAGTATGATGCGCCCCACACGGTCGTTGCCTGTTTCGCTGATGAAGGTCACGTTGACTCCCATGCGTCCCAATGAAACGATGCCATTGAACACGGAGCCGCCCGGCACCGCTGCCGTGGGACGATTGTCTTTAAAAAGAATATCCAGAATGGTTTCGCCTATACCTATTACTTTTCTCATATTTTCTTATTTACTCAGTTCGCGCGAGCGTTCGCCCAAATATCCTCCGTGATGGCGTTTGCTGTATTCCTCGATGGTAAATCCGCTTCTCTTCATGGTCTCTACCACCAGGATGTCGCCTATCACCGTCATCACCGTGGTAGAGGTGGTGGGCGTCATGCCCAAAGCACACACTTCGTCGGGGTGTCCCGTACAGATGCAGATGTCCGATTCTTCGGCTAAAGGGCTGGACGGATTGCCTGTTATGACGATATACTTCAGTGCGGGGTTCAGCGTATGAGCCAGTTGGGTAAGCTCCACAATCTCACGCGTCTTTCCGGAATTGGAGATAAGCAGCAGCAGGTCGTTCTCCTGCAAGATGCCCAAATCGCCGTGCTGCGCTTCGCTGGGATGCAGGAACACCGCCGGAATGCCTGTCGAACAGAACGTGGTGGCTATGTTCATGGCTATCTGGCCGGCCTTTCCCATGCCTGTGGTCACCAACTTGCCTTTCTTTCGGCACACCTGTTCGAGAATCAGTTCTACCGCCTGCTCGTAAGCATCGGTTATGGGGATATTCAGCACGGCTTGCGCTTCCCGCTGCAATAAATCTTTGATGGACGTTATCATAGGTTGCATGAATTTATTTAAGTAGTTCGGTTAATTCCTCCAGGTTATGGGCCACGGCGTAGTGGCTGTCCAGCGGATGATGGGCAAAATGTTGCGTTGCCAATCCGGACAGGAAGTCCAATATACCGTCCCAAAAGCCGTTTATATTGTAGAATATCACTTTCTTGTGGTGATAGTCCAGCGTGGCGGCGGCCATTACATGAAATATTTCGTCGAGCGTGCCTACTCCGCCGGGCAGTGCCACCATGACGTCGGCCTCGTTCAGCATGATGTCCTTGCGGTCGCTCAGCGTGTCGGTGCGGAAGTTCACGTCTATCAGGTCGCTCACCCTTCCTCTCTCTTCGAGCCGGAGAGGCACTACGCCTATCACCATCGACCCGTTCTCCTTCGCCGCGCGGGCAATGCACTCCATCAGTCCGATGTTGGCTCCGCCATACACCAATGTCTTTTTGTTTTGTCCCATCCAGATGCCCAATTCGCGCGCTTTCTCAAAGTACACAGGGTCTATCCGGTCGGATGCGGAACAGAATATTGCTATCTTATCCATTTCTTGTTTCGGTTAATGCGTACAAATATCTCACTTTTTTAAAGAACGGCAATAACTTTTGTTGTATTTTTGCCGACGGAAATTTTATTTGAAGCAAAAAACAATGTCCTATCATACTTTTACCCTGCCCAACGGGCTGCGAATCATCCATGCCCCGAACCTGTCGAACGTGGCTTATTGCGGCTTTGCCATCGATGCCGGCACGCGTGATGAAGCCGAACAGGAACAGGGAATGGCCCACTTTGTGGAGCATCTGATGTTTAAAGGCACGCGCAAAAGACATGCGTGGCACATACTGAACCGCATGGAAAATGTGGGCGGCGACCTCAATGCCTATACCAACAAGGAAGAGACGGTGGTGTATAGCGCCTTCCTGGCAGAGCACTTCCCCCGTGCGGTGGAATTGCTGGCCGACATCGTGTTTCACAGCACTTTCCCTCAGCACGAGATAGACAAGGAAGTGGAAGTCATCATAGACGAGATACAAAGCTATGAGGACAGTCCTGCCGAACTGATATTCGATGATTTCGAAGAACTGCTCTTCCCCGGACATCCGTTGGGGAAGAACATATTGGGAAAGCCGGAACTGCTGCGGGGATTCCGCACGGAGGATGCCTTGAGCTTTACCGACCGTTTCTATCAGCCGGACAACATGGTTTTCTTTGTGCAGGGGAACATTGACTTCAAGAGAGTGGTGCGCTTAGTAGAGAAAGCCACCGCCGATGTGTCGGCACACACCATAAGCCGACCCTTGCGCACGGAGCCTCCTGCCTACACTGCCCGCTCCCTGTCCATGCCCCGGGATACGCATCAGACCCACGTCATGATAGGAAGCCGCGGCTACAACGCCTACAACGAGAAGCGGACAGCCCTCTACTTGCTCAACAACCTGTTGGGCGGTCCGGGCATGAACAGCAGGCTCAATGTGTCCTTGCGCGAGCGGAAAGGATTGGTGTATAACGTAGAAGCCAACCTGACGTCTTATACCGACACGGGCGTGTTCTGCATCTATTTCGGTTGCGACCCGGAAGATGCCGACCGTTGCATACGCTTAATCCGAAAAGAACTGAAACGCCTGCGCGACACAAAGCTGAGCACTGCGCAACTGGCGGCTGCCAAAAAGCAAATCATCGGCCAGATAGGCGTAGCGAGCGACAACTTCGAGAACAATGCACTGGACATGGGCAAGACGTTCCTGCACTACGGCAAGTTTGATGAGCACAAGGAAGTGTTCCGCCGCATCGAGGCACTGACTGCCGAAGACTTGCTGGAGGTAGCCAACGAGATGTTCGACGAAAGCCGCCTCTCCACGCTGATGTATTGCCCGAAGCTGTAAGAATCGTCCCGAATAAATTGGAATTGTCAGCGCATCCCGCTAATTTTGCAACCGCAAACAAAATGAATTTATGAAAATAGGAATCATAACGGCCATGGGCTCCGAACAAAAACAAATAGCCCAACTGCTTGAAAACAAGAAAGAATATGCGGAAGGTCCTTTCCAATATACCGAAGGAACCATACGCAGCAACACCATCGTACTGATGAAATGCGGCATAGGCAAAGTGAACGCCGCCGCCGGCACGGTGGAACTGATACGCACCTTCCATCCCGACTGCATCATCAGCACAGGCGTGGCAGGCGGCATAGACAGTTGCCTGAAAGTAATGGACGTGGTGGTGAGCCGCGAGGTGGTGTACCACGATGTGTGGTGCGGCGAAGGAAATGCCTACGGACAGGTGCAGGGACTTCCCGTGCGATTTAAGGGCAACGAGAGGCTCTTCGATTGTGCGATGTCGCTGGATACGGCAACCGCCATCCATGGAGGCTTGATTTGCAGCGGCGACAAGTTCATTACCGACCGCTCCGAGCTGAATGACATCAAAGGCAACTTCGCAGAAGGACTGGCGGTGGATATGGAATCGGGAGCCATTGCGCAGGTATGCCATATATATAAGGTGCCGTTTATCAGCTTCCGCATCATCAGCGATACGCCGGGAGCGGACAATCATTGGGAACAGTACACCAACTTTTGGGAGACTGTGGCCGACCGCTCTTTTGAAGTGACCCACACGTTCCTGTCATCCTTACCAACCAACTTATAAAAAGACACAGATATGAAAACAATACCCAGTTTTACCATCGACCATATCCGCCTGTTGCGCGGTATCTACGTTTCCCGCAAAGACGAAGTAGGCGGCGAGACAGTGACCACCTTCGATATACGTATGAAAGAGCCCAATCGCGAACCGGCTTTGGGTCAGGGAGCCTTGCACACCATCGAGCATCTGGCTGCCACCTATCTGCGCAACCATCCGGTATGGGCAGACAAGATAATCTATTGGGGACCGATGGGTTGCCTCACCGGAAACTACCTGCTGATGAAAGGTGATTTGGAGTCTAAAGACATCGTAGAACTGATGCAGGAGACTTTCAGGTTCGTAGCCGAATTTGAGGGAGAGGTTCCGGGAGCTGCCCCGAAGGATTGCGGCAACTATCTGCTCCATGACCTGCCTATGGCCAAATGGGAATCGGCCAAATATCTGCATGAAGTCCTGGAATGCATCAAGGAAGAAAACCTGCAATACCCGCAGTAAGACAAAAACATACAAAAAGAAAGCCGCTTCTTTGAGAGAGCGGCTTTCTTTTTGTCTTTTGCATGAAGATTACTTACGCAATCCGAGTGCCTTAACGATAGCACGATATCTTTCGATGTCGCGGTCTTTCAGGTAGTTCAGCAAAGAACGACGCTTACCTACCAATGCTGTCAAGGCTCTTTCAGTACTATAATCTTTTCTGTTGAGCTTCAGGTGCTCAGTCAGGTGAGAAATACGGTATGAAAACAATGCTATCTGCGCTTCGGGTGAGCCAGTATCAGTGTTAGACTTTCCGTACTTTTCAAAGATTTCTTGTTTTTTAGCTGCATCTAAATACATAGTTCTTAGAATTTTTGATATATATAATTTTTATTTAGCGGGTGCAAAGATAGACATTATCTTTTATACCACAATGAATTAGAGCTATTTATTTTCAAAATATTTTTCTACCGCCCCCACCGGAACGTCTTTCAGCAACACTTTCTTGTCCTTATCGAGCAGGTAGAGGGTGGGCATGGCCTTGAGGTCATAGAGTTCTTTGGTCAGCACGGTCAGGTCTTTGTCGTAACAGTTTATCCAGCTTGAAGGGATTTCATCCCGATGCTTGTCCCATACTTCCTTGTCTTCATCCGGATAGAAAGCCAATATCTTTATCTGCTTCATCAAGTCGGGACGGTTGAGCACCGGCGATGATTTCATGGCCGCCAGCGTTTCGGCACATCCGTGGCAGTCCGGGTTATAGAACAGCAGCAGCGTGTAAGGGCTACGCAAGTCGTGCATGCGCTTCTGTGCACCCGACGGCAAAGTATAGACAAAGTCCGTAGCCAAAGCCCCTACCCGATTCATCCCTATCAGCTTCAAGTCGTGGCGTGCCCGGCTCTGCGTGGCCTCATCTGCCAACGGAGAAGTGGCCAAGAAGCGGCCTACGGGTTCATAAAGTTCTTCGTCGCGAATAGGAGAATTGGGGTCAAACAAATATCTGCGGAGGGTTTCGGCAAAATAGTTGAACATCTTCTCCTCCACCCCGGCATTCGTCAGAGTCTTCGTGAGACAACTGTCGGAGAACTCCATCGGCACCCGTTGCAGCAAGTCCACGTAGTTCACCAAAGCTTGTTCCGTCACTTCCGGTGCATGAATGTAGGCGGTATCCTTAAAGTCGAAATGGTCCCAATAATGCTGTATGACGAAAGCCAGCCTGTCTTCTGCCGATTGCAGCATGACGGGCACTTCGGGCAAGGTAAACGCCAATTCTTTCTTTTCCGGCTCCGCTTCCTGCTTCTGCTTTCCCCCACAAGCGGAAAGGGCGAACGTGAGCAGACATAAAAATATGATTCTGTGTATCATAGTTCTTCTTTTTTAATTCGTGCACAAAAGTAAGCATTTCGCACCACACTTGTCACAAGTATCGGCCAAAATTCTTCTTTATTTTCTCATTTTCATCGAATCTTCCATAAATCTGTTATGAATTATTAACTTTTCGCAAACCTTTATCAATCTGAACTTTACAGTATATCGAAGGCTTTACATACACCTTATAGAGTGTTTGAAAATCGAATTTAATTTATTATTTTTACTATCGAAATCGAATCGGGACAACCGAGAAACGTGCTATGTAAGAATCACGATAAACTTCCTTACTAATATTCAAAT
>JAUNIV010000048.1:0-5586 GCA_030523385.1 Bacteroidales bacterium
TGACTGCCTCGGTGGGTTCAAAGAGCGTGAGCGGTACACAGTATGGAGACGTGACCATCACTGTCATAACGTCCAATAGAGACCATACAGGAGGTGGTTCTCAAGGATAATAAATCATAGAAATCAAATTTGCAGCTATCGGGGAGTGGTGTTTGTCATATCGACAGACACCACTTCTTGTAAATAGAAATATTCTCTATCATAAATCATTCCACCCGATTATTATCGGAAGCCCTGTAGCCCCGCAGGAAATCTTTCACGTCCATACGCTTCTTTCCTGCCAGTTGCAAGGACAATATATTGATGAAGCCATCTTTCACAGCCACATGCAGGTAGGTCTTCATATCCGTACATATCTCTCCCACTTGCCGGTTGTGCGAAGCAAATATTTTTTCCGTCTGATATACTTTCAACGCTTGTCGGCTGCCATCGGACATACAGAGTTCTGTCCATGCTGCCGGATAGGGAGACAGACCGCGCACGAAATCATAAACCTGTTTCACGCCCTTGTTCCAGTCTATACGGCAAGTGCCCTTAAAAATCTTCGGTGCCGGGCGGAGTTCACCTTCCTGTTTTATCAACTCTTCCTGCGGAATGGTCTTCACTGTGCCTGCCAGTATGGCATCTACCGTTTCCAATACCAGGTCGCCACCCAACATCATCAATTTGTCATGCACCACCTCTACATTGTCCGTATCGGCTATGGGCACACGTACTTGCTGGATAATCTCTCCCGTATCAATCTCATGCTTCAGGAAGAAAGTGGTAATGCCTGTTTCCGTATCGCCGTTTATCACCGCCCAATTAATGGGAGCGGCTCCCCGATACTGAGGAAGCAGGGAAGCGTGCAGATTGAAAGTGCCCAAACGGGGCATGTTCCATACCACTTCGGGCAGCATACGGAAAGCAACCACAATCTGCAAATCGGCCTGCAAGGAGCGAAGTTCCTCTACAAAAGTTTCGTCTTTCAGTTTCTCGGGCTGAAGCACACGCAAGCCCTGCGACACAGCATACTGTTTCACCGGACTGGGCTGAAGCACGCTGCCATGGCGCCCCATCGGTTTGTCGGGCATCGTGATGACACCTACCACATTATATCCACCTTCCACCAGTCTCTTCAGGCTCTCCACCGCAAAGTCGGGAGTACCCATATATACGATTCGTAAATCTTTCTTTTCCATTTATATATTTACAAATTAATCTGCCGAAAAATCCACCAATACCTGACGGTAGGAGTTGAATATCTTCGACTTTGAAACAAATCCTTTGTACTTTCCTTCTTCATCAACGACGGGCAGGTTCCATGCCTTCGTATCGTCAAAAGCCTTCATCACTTCCTCCATGGAGTCGGAAACATGGATGCGGGCAGGCGGAGAAACCATGAACTTCTCTACCTTGAAACGATGATAAAGCTCCTGCCGGAACATGATGTTGCGAATATCGTCTAAGGCAACAATGCCCAACAGCCTTCCGCTTGCATCCACTACCGGGAAAAGATTGCGTTTGGCTCTCGAAATAACCCGCACCATTTCGCCTAAGTCCATCTCCGGACGCACTTGCTCGAAATCATCCTCCACCACACTGTCTATGCTCAGCAGCGTAAGCACCGCCTTGTCCTTGTGGTGGGTAATCAGTTCTCCCTTTTTGGCCAGACGCATGGAGTAAAGGCTGTGAGGCTCGAATATCATGATTGTGAGATAAGCACAGACGGATACAATCATCAGCGGAAGGAACAAGTCATATCCTCCCGTCAGCTCGGCTATCAGGAAAATACCGGTCAGCGGAGCATGCATCACGCCGGACATCAGTCCCGCCATACCCAACAGGGCAAAGTTCTTTTCCGGTATATGGGGAATGAGTGGCTCCAAATCGAACTGATTGCAGAAGTGTGCCATGACAAATCCGGTGATACAGCCCAAAAACAGACTGGGCGCAAAGATACCGCCACAGCCCCCGCCCCCATTGGTCGCACTGGAAGCAAAGACTTTGAACAAGACTATCAGCGTCAGATAAAGCAACAGCAGGTGGCTATATCCGTAGAAGATAGAGTTGTTCATCACCGAATTCCATTCTTCGGTCGATACGCCGTTCAACAGCAGTTCGATGGTGTCATATCCCTCACCGAAAAGCGGCGGGAACAGGAAGATGAGCACACTCAGCATGGCTCCTCCTATCAGCAACTTGATATAGGGATTGGAATAACGGCGGAATATATTCTCCACCCCATTCATGGCACGGGTGAAATAAAGCGAAACCAGTCCGCACAGGATGCCCAACAGAATCACCGCCGGAATGCGCTCCATCAGGAAAGGATGATCCATGTGAAAACGGAACATGGCTCCGAATCCTGTCAGTATGTAAGCCAACGTGGCAGCCGTCACCGATGATACTAACAGCGGCAAAAGCGAAGCCATGGTCAGGTCTATCATAAGCACCTCCAGCGTGAATACCAGTCCGGCAATGGGGGCTTTGAAGATACCCGCCACCGCTCCGGCAGCACCACAGCCCACCAAAAGCATCAGCGTGTTGTATTCCATCTTAAACATACTGCCTAAGTTGGACCCTATGGCCGAACCTGTCAATACAATAGGTGCCTCAGCTCCTACCGAACCTCCGAAGCCGATGGTAATGCCACTGGCTATGACGGAAGACCAGGTGTTGTGCCGCTTGATGCGGCTCTGCCTCCTCGATATGGCATAAAGAATCTTCGTCACACCGTGGCTGATGTCGTCCTTCACCACATAACGGATGAACAGTCCTGTCAAGAATATACCGATGACAGGATATACCAGATACAACCAGTTTACTCCTGTGGAGTCGAAGTTTTCGGTCAGAAACTCCTTGATCCATTCTACCAACGATTTCAGGAACCACGCGGCCAGTGCCGTGCAGATGCCGACCAGAAAGCTGAGGATGAGCACGAAATGCTTTTCCTTTATCTTTCTTTCGCGCCACAAGATGAAGCGTTGCAACAGGCTTCTCTTATCTTCTTCTACGATTGTTTCCATGCTGTCTTTATTCGCGTATAATCTTCACTTCGCCGCCCTTGCCCAACTTGATGATGCTGGAGGGTTTGGGACGGGCTGTCTCTTCTTGCCTGTATTCCACGATATAATCCACTGCCTGCTTTATTTCATCGCTCACCTCGGCAAAACATCCGGGCGAGGGTTGTCCGCTCACATTGGCCGATGTAGATACGATGGCTTTGCGAAAACGGAAACAAAGCTGCTTCGAGAATTCTTCGGCCGTGACGCGGATGCCCACGCTTCCGTCTTCGGCCAACAGGTTGGGTGCCAGATTGCGCGCACCGTCATAGATGATAGTCAGGGGTTTGGTAGTAAAGTCTATCAGGTCCCATGCCACTGCCGGCACGTCCTTTACGTAGAAATCCACCTTCACAGGGCTGTCCACCAGCACGAGCATCGCCTTGCTATCGGCGCGTTTCTTTATTTCATACACCCGCTTCACAGCCTCCTCGTTGGTGGCATCGCAACCTATTCCCCAAATGGTGTCGGTGGGATAAAGGATTATTCCTCCTTTCTGCATCACCTCGCAGGCTCTCTTTATGTCTTCTCTAAAATCTCCCATCATTATTCTTAATTATTACATCTCAAATTTGAAAGAATTTGCAAATGTAGTAATTTCAGTTCAGATTAGGCTAAGAGTTCCTGCTTAAATTTTGTCGGCAAGGTTGCTTCATTGCTAAAAACAATTCACTAATATTGCGAATTTCTTGATTATAGAAAAACAGTTCGCTACTTGAGAAGCTGAATAATATACGAAAGATTGCTGCCGTATTATAAAGTATAACTTTACTTAAAGTATTATTACGATATTTGCGTTACGATAATTATGTAATGCGAGCAAGAAGATCCTTCGACCATACGCCCCGGAGTAAAAGCATTTTCACCCCGGGGCAGAAGCATTTTTAAGGCAAGCCGGAGGCATTTTTACCCCGGGCTAAAAATGGATTTTTATATCGCGAGAAGTTATTTCCAACGCTCTACAAGGAAAGCTTCCCCATTGATTTTCAGAACAATGTGTTCGTTTCCTCAACGAGATGGCCCATTGCCCATACGGCACGAACATTGAGGTCGCGGTCCAATATCAGCACATCGGCATCCATGTCTTTCTGCAATGCACCCTTACGGTCGGCCACTCCCATGATGCGGGCAGGCGTTTCAGACACCATACGCACGGCATCAATCAGCGGAACGCCGGCCTTGACCATGGTGCGTACCAGCACATCCATCGTGGCAATACTTCCGGCCAACGAAGAATGGTCGGCAGTCTTGCACACGCCGTCTTCTATCACTATGTTGGAGTCATTGATTTCCACGCCTTCGGCAGCAGCGTATGCCAAAGCATCGGTCACCAAGCAAGTATGTTCCACTCCTTTCAGCTTGTATGCCAAACGCAGGATGGTGGATGGCAGGTGAATGCCGTCGGCAATCAGTTCGATAGTCATGCCGTCGGTCAGATAAACACTTTCTACCGTGCCTTCGTATTTGTATTCGCGGCATTTGTGGAAACCCGGCATGGCGTTGTAGAAGTGGGCTGTATGAGTGAATCCGGCTTCAAAAGCGGCCTTAATACCTTCGTATTCGGCTTCGGTGTGAGATACGGCAGCCAAAATTCCTTTCGACTTCAGGTAACGGGCAAATTCAAGTGCACCGGGCAATTCGGGAGAAGCATCCCACCGCTTGATACAATGCGTTTCTTCCACCAATGCAGTGTATTCTTCCTTATCGGGATTTTTCAGTTTGCCGGGGAATTGTTCGCCGGCACGCTTCGGATTCAGATAAGGACCTTCTACGTGCAGACCGAGCACCGGACTGTCTTTCTCTTCCATCAGCTTTTCGCAGATAGCTGCCGCACGGCGGATTTCAGTAGCAGGCGAAGAAGAGATGGTAGGGAATATGCTGGTTGCTCCGTGTCGCTGGTGGGCGCGGATAGCTGTGCGGAATGCTTCTTCGGTACACTCCGTGAAGTCGTGCCCTCCTCCTCCATGCGCATGGGTACATATATAACCGGGCACAATGTACATGCCTTTGGCATCAATCTGGTGAGCACCGATCAGTGCAAGGTCGCAGTTAGTCACTTCCAGAATCTTATTGTCCCTTATCAGCACGGAACCTTCATCCATCCAGCCTTGCGGAGTGAATATCTTACCATTGATTATTTGAGTTAACATGAGTAACAGATTTTAGTGATTAATATAACTTCCAACAAATGTATGGACTTTCATCGAAAAAGAAAAATATATCTGCCGGAAATGTTTCTGAAACTTCCTCAAAGAATAACGCTTTTTCATTCGAACTGCGTTTTCCTATAAAAAACGACCCGAAAAAACTGCGTTTTCCTATAAAATAGAGTGCTAAAAAACTGCGTTTTCCTTTTCCTGCAACTATAAACCATCCTATCAAACAAAAAATTTGATGCCTTAATACCATCGGTTTTAAAGCACCAAAAATTTTTTTTAAGGCATCAAATCAGATTTTTAAAGGACCAAAAACAGAGACTTATCCTTACTTCTTAAACTTCTTCAACGAAAAGACCGGAAGGAAGAGGAAAATGCCCAATATA
>JAUNIV010000048.1:5596-11483 GCA_030523385.1 Bacteroidales bacterium
AGACATGACCAATCCACCAATGGTGCCTGCCGCCAACGGAAACCAGAAGGCTTCTTTTCCTTCGCCCACCATAAAGGGGATAAAACCCAAAATGGTGGAAACCACCGTGAGGAAGATAGGAACAATCTTCACGTTCCATGCTTTGGTGAAAGCGCACACCGGACGCAAACCAGGGAAACGCCTGCGAATGGCATTGTACTCATTGAGTATATAGATGCTGGCATTCACCGTGATACCGCAAAGCAACACGAAGGAAGCAAAACCGCCTTGGTCGAAGTTCAAGCCGAAAAGATAGAACGTGAGGAACACACCTATGTAGGATATGGGTATGACAAAGATAATGGCCAACGGTTGCTTCAGCGAATTGAACAAGATGCCGGAAGTAAAGAAGATGATGGCAATCACGATGAGCAATAAGGCATATTGCTTGTTGTCCTCCTTGCCCCAGCTCCAGTAACGTTCTTCGCTCTCCGCCGTATAGCCCATAGGAAGCAGTTTGTTGAACTCTTCCAAATCTTTCTTCAGCAGTTTTCTGCCTTGCTCGCCCGAACCTATATACTCGTATTGCAGGCAAAGCCGGTATTGCTGGTTTTCTTTGGCTACCTTTTGGGGAGACTGTCCTTTCTGCACGGTGGCAAAGTCTGACAGCTTATAGGCATGCCCGTTGATGGTGAAGGGTATGTTCACCAGTCCCCACACATCGTATGCCTGGCTCTGTACGGAAGAAAGTTTCAACTGTTCCGACTGGTTGTCGAACAGCACGTTGCCGCAATAGATGTCGCGCCCGAATACCGGCTTCAGGGCTGCAAAAAGTTGCGTGGCCGTGATGTTTTCCTTAGCCATGCGAAACTTGTCCAGCTCCAGATAGAACTCGCTGTAGTCGTCTTTCCACCAAGAGAACTCAGAATTGACGGTCACTTCCTTGATGCGTCGGTGTTCCAACAGTTTTTCTTTCAGCCGTTCGGTCCAGTAGGCCAGTTCATCATAGTTATAGCCGTAGAGCTTCACGCGGAAACTGCCTGCACTTTCGCGCACATCGTTGCTGAATCCCTGGTCTTGCAGTCCATATACGCTCCAGCTTCCGCCTCCTAAGGTAAGGGCTTTGCTGATGATATTGGCTTTCAGCGTATAGGGGAAACCGCTCCGCTGGTTTTCCTTGGTGAAATATATCTGTATGCTGGCCTGACGTGCGCTGTAGATATAGGTCTGGAACTGCTTAATCTCGCGGAAATCGGTCAGATAGGTTTCCATCTTCTTTACCAATACGTTCATCTGCTCCAGCGTGCTTCCGTTGGGCAGGGTGGCATAGACAGAGAGTACCACTTCGCCTTCATCGCGATTGAAGTAACTGCCCTCGTACACCTTATCCACAAACAGGCGCAGACTGCCGCCCAATGCTTTATCTACTATCGGCTTCACCTTTTCCTTGTAGGTGGAATTGTCGAATGTCTTGTTATAGAACTCCACCCAACGGCCTTCGCCTTCCAACTTATCGGGCAGCATGAACACCGGCAAGCCGAATCCCAATAACAGCAACAGGCAAGCGGCCACGCGGTAGCGGCACATATAATAAATCAATCGCTGATAGAATCGAGTGAACCGGACAGCCATGCGCTTCACGAATGTGCGCCTCAGCCGGAAACGACGATTACCGGACTTACGCACAATGGGTTTGGCTTTCTTCTCCAGTCCTATCTTGTCTATCATGGATGGAACAAAGAACAAAGCTACGAAAAGCGACACGGCCAAATTGATGATAACCACGGCGGCAAAGTCCTGCAAGTTGAGACGTATCTTTTCATCCAAGAAGAAGATGATGACCAACGCGCCAATGGTGGTGAGCGTGGCGGCCAATACGGACACAAAGGCTTTCAGGTTCCGGCGGTGCAGGATGTGGTCGGTCATAACGATGGTGTTGTCTATCACCAGATTCAGCGAGATGGTGATGCCTGCCAGCGAATAAAGCTGCATCTCCAGCCCGAAAGCATAGTAGAAGATAACCGCCACGGCTATGTTTACGGCCAGACTGGTGACAATCAGCAAGAGATAACGCAGATTGAGCGTGATGACCAACACAAAGAGCAAAAGGATGAGTACCGTAAGCCCGGTGCGGAAGTAAATCTTGTTCAGTTCCTTCTGTATATACTCCGTAGCGTCATATCCGATGTGTACTTCGTAGCCTGCGGGCATTTCCTGTTCCAACCGGTACATCAGTTCCTTCACTTGCTTGCTCAAGTTCAACTGGTTGGCTGTTTCGTCGGCCGTGATATACAAGTAGATGGAGTTCAATCCGTTGATTCGGTAGTAGCTTTGCGGACGTTCTTCCACGTGCGTCACATTTATCAGCTTATCCAGTGTGACGATGGTTCCGTCTGCCGCCTCCAACTGTATGTTCCACGGTTCAAACTCCAGTTCGCGATCGGTAGAAGTACGCACCAGCCGGAGCCATTCTTTACCGTCGGTGCCTTGTTCGATGGAGCAGATGCCCAGGAACTCTTTCTCATAATGCCGGTTGATGGCAGCCTGCACGTCCGTGAGCGTAATACCCATGCGCGACAAAAGCCTGCTGTCATACTCCAGTTGCCATTCCATAGGGGTGGCACCGTTCAGCTCTACCTTATAGATACCTTTCAGCTGTCCGAGCACGGGCTTGATATTCTCTTCGGCATACTGTTGTATCAAGATGGGATTGGCAGGTGCATTGAGCGTGTAGGTGATAAACGGTTTCGCCGCCTTGTCGTCCGACTGGCGGGCGGTGATTTGCGGATAGCTCACTCCATCGGGAAGCTGTGGCCACGTCTGTCTGATGATGGTGGATACCTCAAAACGGGCGGCATCCACATCGGCATGTTTATCCAACTCCAGCGTGATGCGTCCGCTTCCGTTGTCGGATGTAGAGTTGATATTCTTAATGCCTTTCACACGCGCCAACATGGATTCCAGCTTGCTGGTCACTTCGGCTTCTATCACCCGCGAGGCATTGCCCGGCATGGAGAAAGAGATGGTCAATGAAGGCAGCGTGCGCGAAGGTGCCAACTTGACCGGAAGCAAAGGCACCAGCACCACTCCTATCAGTGACAGACAGACAAATGCCACAATCAGAGTGAACGAGGAGAAGTTACGGGGAGCACTCATCGATACATTCCTGCATTAAAGTCAAACTTGTCGGACAGCGAGAAACCGCTCTCGAAATCGTGCAGCGTGAGCTTCCGTATCTTGTAATAGTTCAGCCAATAGTTCTGCAAAGCCGATATGTAGTTCTTCTGCGCTTCCTGCTGACGGTTCAGCGAGAGGGTCAGGCTGTTCACGTCTGCCTTGCCGATGATGAAACGCTGACGGGTTTGCTCGTAAGCCAATACGGCCAGGTCCAATGCTTCTTCGGCACTGGTTATCAGGTCCTGCTGAATGTTGAAGTCATTCACGGTCATAATCACCTCTTCTTCTACGTTCAGCTCTTCCTGACGGGCAGCAATCTTCACCACGTTCAGATTGTTTTTGGCCATGTTGTACTTTCCTTTACGCACGCCCCAGTCTATCAAAGGGATGGATACACTGACCGATACCAAGTCCTGCTGCAAGGGATGCTTGTAGGCATCGCCTATCCGATCTGCCACCTGGTTGAAACCTACACTGGCATTAAAGCTGGCATTGAAGCGTGATTCCTTACGGGTTTTATCGACATTCTGTTCCGCTTCCAGCACGTTTTGGCGTTGTTCCAAGAATGTGGGGTTGTTTTCTTTGGCTTTCATCAAAGCATCGTCCACCGGAATCATCCTGTGCATGGGGCGGGCAGGAAGTTCCAACTCGATGACGGTGTTCTTATCCAGATTCAGGAACGAAGCCAACGAGAACATGGCACGCTTCAAGGCTATCTGTGCGTTCTCCAATGTGTTGTGGGCATTCACCTTATCCAGTTGCAACGTCAGCAAGTCGGCACGCGAGATGGCTGCTATCTTATGACGTTGTAACCCGATGCTGTAGAGCGTATCGCTGGAAGCCACATTCTCCTGCGCCAACCGATAGTCTGCCTGCGCCATGGCCAAGGCAAAGAAATAGGAAACAGCCTCTTCGGACACCACTTCCGTGTTATAGACAAACTGCTTCTTTACCTTTTCATACTTCAGCGGTTCTATCTTCCGGTCCCATCGGAAAGCATTGTAACCCAACAATGATTGCTGATAACCCACACGGATGGGGATGGTGGAATATTGCGTGGACTTTATCTCACCGAAGTTGCGCATGAAGTCCAGTTCCGAATTGATATAAAACGTACCGCCCGTGAGGTCCAGGTTCTGCTGGATACTCAGTCCGCCCGAAGCACTGAACATCTGCTGTTCCCTATACACATCGGTATTGGTATTCGAGTCATAACGCTGCGTGATGTAACGGTAATATTGCGCCGGAGTAAGATTCAGCGTAAGGCTGGGCAGGCGGTTTGCCTTATAAGTGCGATACTCCCAGTAGCCCGACAAATAGAGGTTCTGATACCTGAATGCCGACAACGAACTGTCGTTGGCTATCTCAATGGTGCGCTGCAAGTCCAGTCTGACCACCTGCTGTGCCTTCACTCCTGCCGACAAAAGGCAAGCCAATATCCATATACTAATATGATAATGTTTCATTGCTGTCATGTTTTCTATATATAAACCAATAGATTAAAGGAATAATAAACAAGCTGACGAGTGTTCCCACCACCATCGAACCAATCATGGCTATGGAAAGCGGTTGCTGCATCTCCGACCCCATGTCTGAGGTGAAGAGCAAAGGCACCATGGCAAAGATGGTGGTAAGCGAAGTCATGATAATAGCCCTCAGACGCCGTTTGCCTGCCGTATGGATGGCTTCTGTCAGCGGCATCCCTGTCTTACGCAACTCGTTGATGGCATCCAACTTCAGGATGGAGTCGTTCACCACAATACCGCAAGTCACAATAATACCGATGGCCGACATCAGGTTCAGCGTATGTCCGCATATCCACAAAGTGAGCAAGGCAAAAGCCGTATCAATGGGGATTTCAATCAATACGATGAGTGGTTGCAAAAAGCTCTCAAATTGGGCGCAAAGGATGAAATACATCAGCAGCAAAGATACGAACAGTATCACTGTCAGCTCGCCCATCATCTTCTTGTTGGAAAAGAAACTGCCCGAGAAATCTACTTCCCAATCCTTGTCTTCTTCCACTACCTGTTTCACACGATCCATCAGTTGCGGAGCGTTCTTCACTTCATAGAAGCTGAGCGGAATATATTCGCCGTTCTTTCCGGCCGTAATGCTTTTCAGGTCTTCGCCCGGCAAGACAGTCACCAGTTCCTTTAGGGGCACATAGTTCACCGCACCTTTCTCGTCGGCCTGAGTCTGCACCAATGTCTCGGCCAGTACCCGATCCACGCTCCTCTCCTCGCCTGCTATGCCGATGGGCAGATATTGCTGGTATGACCGCAAGGTGGAAATCTTGTTTTCTTTGAAAGCCGTGCGGAGCACCCGGGTAAGTTCTGTGTAAGACACCTTATAGAGCAACAGTTTCTCGCGGTTCACCATCAGGTTCATCTGACGACGGAAGGCAATGCCCGACGGTGCTTTCTCTGCCACCCGGGTTATCTGTTTTTCCAATAACTGCAAGCGTTCTGCTTCGGGTGCCTGAGTCTTGTTGGCAGGATTCAGTTCCGCCACCACATCCGGCTCGCTGGTTACAAACAGTTTCTCGAAAATGGTTTCGGGCGGAGAAAAGATGACTACTGCCAACGGATAGCGAGCCGCCAATTCCTTCTCCAGCATTTCCTGCAAAGGAGCAATGTCAGCCGGACTTTCTGTCTTGAAATAAAGTTCTGCCTCCGTAGAAGAAAGTTCGCTTCCCCCGTTTAGTATATAGTCTTGCATACCCACATAC
>JAUNIV010000447.1 GCA_030523385.1 Bacteroidales bacterium
GTCCAGTGATAAAGCGGATTGCGGAATGTATAGGGGACGGTCTCGGCCCACTTCTCAAACTTCTCCCAATCGGTAGTGTCTTTGCCTGTACAGAAGCGTTCTTCCACACCGTTGGTGCGCATCGCGCGCCATTTGTAGTGGTCTCCGCCCAACCATATTTCGGTGAGTGACTTGAATTGATAGTCGTCTGCCACCATCTGTGGGTTCAAATGACAGTGGTAGTCGATGATAGGCATTTGGGCTGCATGCTCGTGATATAACTTCTGTGCTGTTTCTGTCTGGAGCAAGAAGTTTTCATCCATAAAGTTTTTCATAAGTAATCTTTAAGTTCGCTATATATAAATATTTTCATTTCCGCATAAATTCCTCTCGCCTCCGCAGGCTTCTTTGCAGTTTGAAGCGGAAATTCCATACTGGTTGAAGCAGGTCGAATAAAGGCAGCAGGGCACCGAATTTCCGTGCATTCAGTTC
The DNA here is from genome assembly GCA_030523385.1 of Bacteroidales bacterium. Classification (GTDB taxonomy): domain Bacteria; phylum Bacteroidota; class Bacteroidia; order Bacteroidales; family Bacteroidaceae; genus Phocaeicola. The sequence continues at coordinate 472 of JAUNIV010000447.1, forward strand.
TCGGGAGGTTTGTCTGAATATCATAAATTGCATGACAAACCGCAATATCCAAAGCAAGAGGGCAACGCCCGATGCTACCCATTGCTGATGCAGAATGCCGAAAACAAGAATGAACACAGTGACGGCATAAAACAGCAGACGGGTGCAGGTTTCCAGTCCCATGAGGTAGCGTGCGGCTCCGTGGAAGAAGTGGCTGGTAGCCATGTAGCCGATTTTTTCTTCGCGCCATGCCTGTTTCTTTTCGGGATTGGAGATGCACATAAGGCTTTCGGGACTTGTCTCTATGCGCGTGTTGCGTCCTGTGGCTGTTTCGTTGATAAACAGATCGTCTTCTCCCCGTTGCAAGTTCAGGTGCGAAGTAAATCCTTTTTGCTTGTAATAGAGTGATTTGCGGTAGGCTAAGTTGCGTCCTGTGCCCATGTAGGGATGGCCGCACAGTGCCATGCCCAAATAACGCATGGCGTTCAGCAGGGTGTCGAATGTGATTAGGCGGTTGAACCAGCCTGTAGTCTTTTCGTAGTTGCTGTAACCCAATACGATTTCTGTGTTGGGGGTGAAGTTGCGTGCCATCTGCTTCAGCCACTGGTTGCTTTGTGGGTAGCAATCGGCTTCGGTGAATACCAGCCAGTCATAGCGGCTGGCTTTGATACCCATGGTGATGCCCAATTTCTTGTGACTGATGTATCGGGCGGTATTGGGGATGAAGGTGTGATAAAGGTGAGGATATTTGTCTTCCAGCAGTTTGAGCACATCGTCGCAGTCTTCGGCCGAACGGTCGTAGATGACGATGACTTCAAATTGCGGATAGTCTTGTTCCAGTATGGACGGTAGATGCTTCTTCAGGTGTTCGGTACTGTCTTTGGCCACGATGATGACAGAGAGCGGCGGAGTTTCTGCGGATGAATTGGCGGTAGGGGAGGCGTTGCAGTGTCTGTATATCTTGCTGTATAGTCCTGCATAATAAATGGCCTGTGTCAGAAACAGGATGCCCAATGCAATCAGTGCGATGGTGAGAAAATCCATAGTCTTTTAAATGAAGAATGAAGAACGATGAATGAAGAATTTTCCTGTAAGGGCAGTCTCTTTGCATCTGCCCTTACAGGTGAGTTCCTTTATACCAACTCCTCCGAAGTGTAGCCTTGCGGAAGGGGGCGGCAGTTATAGCCCGATGCCATGATCTCTCCGTAAGCACCGGCCGAACGGAGGGCAAACAGGTCGCCACGGTGTGCCTTGTTCAGGTCGATGGCTTTGCCGAATACGTCGGATGATTCGCAGATGGGGCCTACCACATCGTAGGTTTCCA
>JAUNIV010000448.1 GCA_030523385.1 Bacteroidales bacterium
GAATGTTATGCCTGCCGGCAAAAAGAGCATTGAGGAAACTGATAAGCAGTTCCTTGTTGAATTCGGAGCCAAACAGACGCTTGAACCCGAAATCGGTATGCGGATTTATATATACTTCTTTCATTCGAGCCTTCATTTGCTTCTGCAAAAATACTATCATTTCTTGAATACGCCAAATTAATTATTTGATTGATGATAGAAGAAATAAGTATTATCGCATAGAGGTAGAGTCAATAAAGAAAACAATATGTGAATCAAAAACAAGTAGCATTCGCTTTAAAAGAAGAAGCAGGAGGAAAACATCACGCTTTCCTCCTGCCCGTCTCTTTAGGTTACTCTAAAAAATAAACCTTTAATAGATCACTTGTTTTACTTTCTTAATTTCCATATCCCGGAGTTTGTTCCAATTCTGTATCGGCTCCTAACGTATTGGTATCTACCGGCCAAAGTACACGATAAGAATTAGCTGTAGAGAGCAATGGTTGAACTACAATAGAAGCGGCTTCATCCCAACCTACTTGAGAGGTTTCCCTCAAATCACCGGTGAGTCCGTAGGCAATATGTCCTTCGTTATGGAATACCAAGTGGTCGGTAGCACCGCAATCGGGGCTGACAGACATACGGCAAACATCCCACCAGCGTTGTCCTTCCTGCACAAACTCTTTATCCTTTTCATGAAGGATGGCCACTTCGTTTTCGGCAAACGAACCGGGCGTATAACCATAAACAGCTTCGTCCCACGCATCGCCGTAAGCACGCTCGCGAATCTTGTTGATATTGCTTCTTACGGCAGTATTGTCACCTTCCATGTTGGCAATTTCGGCCAATGACAGATAAGCCAGAGCCAAACGATAAACAGGCCAGTCGCTGTCATAAGCCCGGAAACCGGTCAGAGCAGATACATTTCCAATGAGTTTGCGGACAAACGTACCGCGAAGCTGGGTGGCATTTTCATCGTGCCAAGAACTGATGAGCGTAACGTCACGGCGTGTATCGGCAGCATCATACTGATACCAAAGAGCATTGGAATATTGGTAATAATTCACATTTGCTCCAATCTGAATCGGGTCTCCCCATAAATTTCCGTCAATGTCGAAAGCCTTGTTGATGGTATTTCCTGTGGTGGTACTGTAACAATATCCGGACATGCTTCCGTTCTTATACTCATTTTCATCATACTTGAAAGAAAAGATAATCTCTGAGTTCTGCTTGTTGTCCGGAGCGAACACTTTGGCAAAATTATCCTGAAGAGTCAGACCGTAATTGTTGATTACATTCTGGAAGTGTGTCTTGGCCGTAGAGAGATCGCCCTTGTTGGCAGTCTGGTCACCAATAGTCACCTTGGAGTTCCACAGATACACTTCGCCTGCCAGCATTTCCGTGGCTGCTTACAGGTTTCACTCTGTTGTGTGATTTTCACATCGGCTACGCCTGGACTGGCCGCCGCGTACGCTGCCCCTGCTGAGGTTCCCATAAGGAACAGCATCATACTGACTGCATTTTTAAATGTTTATTGAAAAGCAGGAATTCAAGAATCCGGCTAAGTTCTTCCCGAACTTTGCTTATACACAAGAAACTGGTTTCCCATATATTTGTCATGTGATAAGATTGCCCTTGCGTGCAATACATAAAGTCTTTCTCCTTTATATATTCTACCCATTTTCTACTCCTATAGCTATAAAATGCACCCTTCCATGTGAACCGAATTCAATGCTTTGTTATGCGACATAGCTTCATGTTTTAATGAATATATCTTCATAGACCAACGAATAT
>JAUNIV010000049.1 GCA_030523385.1 Bacteroidales bacterium
TGAATCAATGCCCCATTATACATACCTCCAGGTGACGTTACGGAAAGGCGATCATCATAGATATCAAGATGTACCTCACTTCCCATTACAGTATAGTCTCTGTGAATGAAGTGGTTAACTAAAGTTTCTAAAACTGCACGTTCTGCATACTCCGGTTTGTTTTTTCGTCCATCAGACAATTTCTCCCAACCTCTTCTCGTATTTGATTTTACAAAGTTCATTGCTTCACGAAGCAGCATAAGGACATTACCCGTAAACTCGGCATCGTTAATTGCATCCCCCTTTTCCCGACCATCCCACCGCGTACAATACAGACGTGATTGCCACAAAGGGCAATCATCGGCAAACAAAGCACCTGCGTTGGTGAGACATCCAGTATTTGCAACAAGTCCAAATGACAAGAGATATTTCTTATTCCATTCTTGGCTTGTACGCAATTTAAAGGTATTAATCAATATCGCGAATGAAAAATCTTCTAATTTATAGTCCGTATGCAAGGAATCAAATGTTTTATTTGAGCCCTTCAATACTAAACGAGCCATTTGCTCTGCTGTTGCAGGTAAACTTTCATCGCCCACTCGAACAAAAGCAACACGCTGGCCATCACCAACGTAATAGTAAGGAGTATAATTGCCTGCACTAACTTTCAGCTGGAGTATATTAAGGTCACCAATTCTTTGCGGAAGCATTTCGACATCGGGCAATGGATCCATGTAGTCACGAACCTTGCTGCTGACGGTTTCGCAAACACGTTGCACATCATCAAGACCTTTGACAATACCATTATTATCAATACCAAAGAAAAGAGAACCGCCCTGTCCATTAGCAAAAGCACTTATGCTTTTCAACCAACTCTTAGGCCTCTTTTCTTCAAGCATTAATTTAAAATCGTATGTGGTGCATTCTGCTATCAAAGTCTCTAATTCCATTTTATGACGGCTACTATATTACAACTATAACTATTTATCTTCCTATTCTATCAATAAGAAACAGAAACCGGAATACCGGCTGCTTTCACCAGCTCTGCTATCCTGTCCAATTCTTCATGCGTGGCTTTCTCCAAATCCGGATCAGGTGTTTCACGGTCTATGGTATAAATCATAACCTGCTTCGGAGCTATCTCTTTCACCGCTTCCAACCATGGCAACACATAACTGTCTGAAGTATTGTCTACATCCTGCCCTTGATACTTACCTTTCATAAACATGGTCTGTATGATTAGTTTTCCTTCAAAAGCTTTCATGTGTGCTATGATTTGCTGCACATCGTAGTGTCCCGTCGGGCGGTCTGTCAGTCGTATGTATGCTTCATTCACCGTATCCAGTTTCAGAATATTGTTATCCACTTTACACAAGGCGGCAAACACATCGGGACGATGGATGAACGTGGAATTACTCAACACACTTACTTTGGCTTGCGGAAAGTATTTGTCGCGCAAAGCAAGTGTATCGTCCATAATGGCAGCAAACTCCGGATGAGCTGTCGGTTCTCCGTTGCCTGCAAAAGTGAGCACATCGGGCTTCGGGCCGTGCTGCTGCATATCTTGCAAACGGGCTTCCAAAGCCTCGCGTACCTCTTCGCGCGAAGGCAACTTCTTCTTCGGACGGAAATCTGCATTGAATCCGCATTCGCAGTAAATGCAGTCGAACGTGCAGAACTTACCATCCGCCGGCAAAAGATTGATACCCAAAGATACTCCCAAACGACGGCTGTGCACCGGTCCGAATATGGGAGAAGGATAAATGACTGTTGACATATCAGCTCTTCTTTTATCTGTTAATAAACGGCACAAAATTACGAATGTTTTTCAGATTTTCAGCTTCAACTGCAAATAAAGATCGCTCTTCGTACTCCCGTCTATCTCTTCCAAAGCCGAACTTATCTTGTCGCGGTTGAAATAATGCGTAGTTCCGTATTTGGCCTGAAGAATGATACGCTTGCTCAGTTCATAACGCACATTCGCTGCCCAACGAGTTCCATGATAGTAGAACGATGGCATGGAAAAAGCATAAAGCACATTCTTCTCGTAAATGGTAATGCGGGTATTGTAATCATCTGTATGAAACCATGCCCCGTTCAAATCCAGTTGCAAGGGAAGAGCGGAGAACTTGTAAGTGGCACTTTGCGCCACCAGAAAACCGTTGGATGCCGATTGGCGTTGATAATTGACCCGAACATAATCCGCCGTAGTTTTCAACAGCAGTTTATCCTTCAGTGAATAATTCAACTGATAGCGGCATTTCTGCTGGATGTAGGGAATAGTCTGCTTCACTTTATCCTCGCCGGTAAAGTCTTTTTCCTTGTTTTTATAGCGATAACGTATGAACATGTTCAGTTGATAAGTAGGTGAATAACTCAACTGAGCCAATCCGTCAAATCCTTTGGTTTCGGCCTTGCTCACTAAGTATTTTTTCCATGGAAAATAAAAGAAATCACCGTAACAAGTCATCTTTACATATTTCATTAGTTTGGTTTCCAGACCCATATAAAGTCCGCTCTCGTTTTGCACCGTGCTCCCCTCTCCTATCGAACGTGCGTAGATGGACTGATATTTGGCATCGTAATACCTGTTCATAACTATCAGTTGAGTTCCACCTTTCGGTGAATAACGCAGCATGTTCATCGTAGCCAACGCACCGCATTTGTCGATGGCTGTTTCGCCTAACAACGAGAACCTTTTCCAAAAGAATTTATAATCTGCACCTACATTATAGAAAAACTTACCGCGCGGATAATACGTATTGTAATAGTTCTGCTTAGGATTCAACGGCTTGTTGAAAATATTATGAACAGCTGTTAATCCCCATTCGCAGAACTTTCCGTTATAATTCAAATTACTGCCAATCACTTGATTAGATACAGTATTCTTCTTTTCAAACTCACGATAAAGCCGATGGTATCCATCTTTTTTCAACGACCTTATAAACCGATCATCCACCGTTCCATCCATCTTCCGATACGAATAAAAAGCATCTGCCGTCCATCTTTTAGAGAGCTTGTAGCTGGCTGCCACTCCTTGAAAATAGTTATACTCATCCGTAGAAGAATGCTTGCGTATGCCTCTGTTGCGATACCCCAAAGAGGAAAGCATGGCTGTTTTCCCCAGACTGAAATCAGTGTTCATAACTAATCCATATCCATAGCTCAAACGATAGTTTCCTACAGCTAAAACCTTGATATTACCTATATTACGTATTAACAGATAGGGTGAATAAAAGTCATAACCCTTTTGGTTATGCCCTGCAAAGAAAGGTTCGCCTGCATCTTTCTCAGCTGTCAGTCCGGCATAAATCTGATCGCGATAGCGGAAACTGTAACGCACATTGTGGTAAGAAGCATATCCCAAATACTTCTTGTTCGGGTTCTTCTTCAAGACTTCAGACGGATAGTCTTTATAGCCTGCCTTCGTATAGAGAGGAATATCAACACGTGTTAATAACTCCTGCTTACCGTATTTCAATATTCGTTTCAAGGTGGGCTTATATTCCTTTTTATCAGGCACTTCTACACGAATAAAAGGAAGGAGGCACTGCATGGTACGCCTATCCATATCTTCCACACCCAACAACTCGTTTACGGTGAGCATAGGTCCGTGTTTATATAGGTAATAAAGAATGTTTTCTATGATTGGGTCGGACAGAAAAGGAAAACGCTCCAACTGTTCTTTGGTAGCCGTGTTTATATCAATAGGATTCTCGTATAAATCGGCCAGCTCCTCCAAATAATTCTCCCAACGGAAGGAATTTTCCTCTTCTTCATTGGCCATTTGTTCGACCAAGTCTTCCCATACTTCTTGCGAATATGCGTTATTAACTGAAAAAAATATTGTAAAACAAGTAATTAACTTTATTATCAACAATCTGTTCATATTATTATTCATTGGTGTGTTTTAAGTTAAATAGTTTTATCTGCTATATGTATCAATCGTATTTCTTCTTACTTTTGCAGCGCAATGAAAAGGAAAGTATTTATATCACTGTTTTTTTCCTTTATGGCCATTGCTGCCCGTTCGCAGCAGCAAACGACTACTATAAACGGATATATGGTGCCCGTATGTGTGTATGACGGAGATACCATTCCTTCATTACGTTTGCCCAACGTGTATATTTTCAAACCGCTGAAGTTTAAAAACGAAAAAGAAAGACGCGAATATTATCGGTTGGTGAGAAACGTGAAAAAGACTCTGCCGCTTGCCCGCGAAATAAACCAAGCCATCATAGAAACCTATGAATACATGCAGACCTTACCCGACAAAAAAGCCAGGGAAAAGCATCTGAAAATGGTTGAAAAAGGACTGAAAGAACAATATACTCCCGTGATGAAGAAGCTCACCTTTGCACAAGGCAAATTGTTGATAAAGTTGGTGAACCGACAAACAAACTCTTCTTCATACGAACTGGTGAAAGCTTTCATGGGTCCTTTCAAAGCCGGTTTCTATCAGACTTTCGCCTCTCTGTTTGGTGCCAGCCTGAAAAAGGAATACCATCCGGAAGGTGAAGACCAGCTCACCGAACGAGTGGTATTATTGGTTGAAAACGGGCAAATATAGACTCTTACGCTTCTCTATCAATGTTTGAATGCCATCAATTTATTGGCAAACTCCCATAAGATGATTCCTGCCGTAACCGATACATTCAGTGAATGTTTGGTGCCATATTGAGGTATTTCTATGCACCCGTCGCAAGCATTCACCACTTCCTGCTGCACTCCTTTTACTTCGTTGCCCATCACTATGGCATACTTCTTGTTTGCTTCCAATTGCAGCTTGTCAAGCATGGTACTGCCTTCCACTTGTTCGATAGCCAGTACGGTAAATCCCTCATTGTGCAGCTCACGGACGGCATCCAATGTGTTCTTTACATATTTCCAGGCAACAGTGTCTTCGGCTCCCAAAGCTGTCTTGTGCATTTCGGGATGAGGAGGGGTGGCCGTAATGCCACATAAATAAATACGGTCTACCAAGAAAGCATCCGATGTGCGGAACACTGAACCTACGTTGTGCAGACTGCGCACTTCGTCCAACACGACTGCCAAAGGCAGCTTGTCTGCCTGTTTGAACTCATCTACCGTAAGTCGGTTCAATTCCGTTATTTTCAGCTTTCTCATACTTTTGTCAGGATTACTCATTATTTTCTATTCTCGTTTGGTTATCGGGGTGCAAAGATAATAAACATATCCACAACCCCTGTTGATAACGGTGGAAAACGTGTAAAAAATAAGAGGATATCATTTCAAAACTATTTCTTGCATATTCCAACAAAAAGTATATACCCGATTCAAAATCAACTATGCAAAAAACAAAGGCAAGAATTAAACAACTAATATCAACAGAATTTAAGTCGGATTTTAAGCGTTCGTAACCATAAAGTTTTTAACTTTGCACATTATCAACAGTTTGTTAATAGAACAGATAAAAGAAATGAAATCAACGGATAAGCCGGTTGATTGTTTGCTTATATCTTCTTCTTACAAAAGAATAACTTATTAGGCAAACAAAAGAGGTTTCTTTTTACCAACACTATTAACAGGCTATTATCATCAGCATAAAAGTTTTTTTTGAAAGAAAGAAAAAATATAGAAATAATGAATAAAGAAGAATGGTTGAAAAAGGGGTATGTTTCCGAACCGGTAAGCAAGACCCTCGATTTGAAAGCCGAAATCAACCGGCTGCGTAAAGAAAAGAATGCGCTCATATTGGGACACTACTACCAGTCGGGCGAAATACAGGACATAGCCGACTTTGTGGGAGACAGTCTGGCACTGGCACAATGGGCTGCCAAGACCGATGCCGATATCATTGTGATGTGTGGTGTTCACTTTATGGGAGAAACGGCCAAGATTCTGTGTCCGGATAAAAAGGTGTTGGTGCCCGACTTGAATGCGGGATGCTCGTTGGCCGACAGTTGTCCGGCCGATAGTTTTGCACGGTTCGTGAAGGAACATCCCGGTTATACGGTCATCTCATACGTCAATACCACGGCCGCCGTCAAAGCTGTGACAGATGTAGTGGTCACTTCCACCAATGCAAAGCAGATAGTGGAAAGTTTCCCGGCAGACGAGAAAATCATTTTCGGTCCCGACCGTAACTTAGGAAACTATATCAATTCGATAACGGGAAGAAACATGTTGTTGTGGGACGGTGCTTGCCACGTGCACGAACAATTCTCTGTAGAGAAGATTCTGGAGTTGAAGAAGCAGTATCCCGATGCAGCGATCCTGGTGCATCCCGAATGTAAAGGAGCTGTGTCTAAGCTGGCCGATAAGGTAGCTTCTACAGCCGGTTTGCTGAAGTATGCCATTGCCAGTGACAAGACAGACTTTATTGTGGCAACAGAAAGCGGCATCCTGCATGAAATGCGCAAGAAATGTCCCGAAAAGAATTTCATTCCTGCTCCGCCCGAAGACAGTACGTGTGCTTGCAACGAATGCAACTTCATGCGTCTGAATACGATGGAGAAGCTGTATAATACCTTGAAATACGAATGGCCGGAAGTGACGGTAGATGAAGCTGTGGCTAAGGAAGCAGTGAAACCCATTAAACGAATGTTGGAGATTTCGGAGAAGTTAGGGTTATAATGTATTCTTATATATATTCTAAATCGATAATATTTTGATCATTTAGCCCGGGGTAAATGATTTATCCCGGGCTAAAAGCATTTCTAACTTTCGTCGGAAATGGAGTTTTATACCGTTATTTGTTATTCTGCTGATAACTCAAGTTACGCAACTTACCATTGAATCCGTTCTTCACATCTCCAATCTGTTGCATGGGGAAGATCAAAGTTTCCTGGAAATACATCTTGTCCTTGCGGTGACGGGCTTCGTTGTAGTATAATCCCGTACGACCTTCCAGGCGTTCGGCCTGTTGTCCGTTGATGTAGAGCGTAGTGCCTTTGGTGTCTCCTTCAATGCGTACTTTCGTCCACTCGCCGGCAGGTAGCACGGCAGCATGGAATACGAAGGTGTAACCGTCGCGACTGAATGCCAGATGCCCTTTGTTTTCCCAATTAGTGTAGAGCGTAGAGTGAGGACCCTTGAACAGAATACCGCTGATGTTTTGCTCCTTATCCGGACAAATCTCGAATTCAACGGAATAAGGATAACCTATTTCTGGCAATGGAGTGGCGATGCTGTCTGCACCGTTCAGCGTCAGTTCTTCCTGATTGCCGGGCAGTGTGATGTTCTGCGGCACACGTCCCAACAGATTGATACCCGGTGCTTCGGGCATGCGTTGACACAAGGCGTGGAAGGTGTCATAATTCACAGCTTCATTCTTGCCGCGCCACATCTTTTCGGCCAATACCTGTGTGGCAGGGAAAACACGGAAATGCACATCTTGTTCGGAAATACCGTTGCCGCAATGGTCGTTCCACACAGCAAACATACCACCCAATAATCCGGGAGTAAATTCGGGCACTTCTTCTTTATGATTTACCTTGCCTACACGCCATTCTTCATAGAGCCATTTCGTATCGAGGAAATCGCGATAATAGCCTGCTGCCGGCACCATGTAGAGGTAGGCATCGCAGGTGTTGATGATTTTATAGCCTTCCTCCAACGAAGCAATGGGGTCAATCCAGTCGTATGACCAGGCATTTATCGTCACGTTTTCTGACTTCACCGGCGTATTGCCTTTCAGCCAGCGCAATGCACCCCACATGCGTACATTCTTGCCGTATTTCTCTACGTACTTCAGATAACGGTCTGTGAAGTAACGGAATCGTTCGGCTTCCTTTGCATTGTATTCGTCTGTACCGATATGCACATCCGGACCGATGAAGACAGGATTATCGCCTGACAGGTATTCGTCAAACAGGGCATCTAAAAACTCGTAAGTCTCTTCTTTGTAGAGATCCAGATGATCCATGCCATATTTGTCACTTCCTATCTCCGGCTTGTAATGGGTGAAAGCAAGCGAGTGTGCAGGCACGTCGATTTCGGGAATGACGTTGACGCCGTACGCTTGTCCTAAAAGCTGCAAGTCGATGAACTCCTGTTTGGTGTAACTTCCGTCTTTGGCTGTTACTCCGGGGAAACGGTCACTCTGCAGGCGGAAAGCAGCGTAGGTCTTGTTCCAATCGTTATCAAAGAACTGCACGAAACCATTGTCGTTGAGGTGTATCTGGAACTCATTGATTTTGTAGAAAGAGAGTATCTTTACGTATTGGCGCAAGAAATCTATCGTGAAGAACTTACGGCCTACGTCAATCATAAAGCCGCGATTGGGATATTGCGGATAGTCGCGGGCTACACCACGAGGCAGCTGTCCTTGCTCGTTATGGAGTATTTGCAGCAGGGTACGGGTGCCCCAAAATACACCTTTGGCAGTGGGAGCTGTGATGGCGGCATGGTTTCCGTTGGTATTCAACACGTATCCTTCTTCGCCCAACTGTGCATCGGGTTTGGAAGCCAATGAGAGGCAGATGTCTCCTTTTCCCGGTTTACCGATACGCACGGTGTAGTTGCGGGACAGCAGATCTTTCAGATCTTGCACCAATACATCGGCTATCCCCCGAAGGGCAGTTTCATCGGTCGGGCTTACTACGATGTTTCCATCGGCAGGCAAGACAAGTTTTCCATTTCCACCTTTCCATTCTTGCAGGGCAGGAATGACTTGCGGACAGGTTTCTTTGGCCGATATGGCCAGACAAAGAGTCAAGAGGCATAAGGTTAATAGCTTTCTCATGCGTTCAATGTTATTTAGGTTAGTATTATGATTATTTTCCTTTCAATATCTTCTTGATATCATTCAGCTTGTTCAAGGCTTCCAATGGCGTGAGGTTGTTCACGTCGAGCGTGAGTATTTCATCGCGAATCTGGCAAAGTATCGGGTCATCCAACTGGAAGAAGCTGAGTTGCATCTCTCCGCGTGCCGAAGCTATTTCTGCCGTAGGCTTGGCGGAGATGCCTTGCTGCCTGTTGTCTGTTTCCAGTTGTTTCAGTATGGCATTGGCACGTTTCACGATGCTTTTGGGCATACCAGCCATCTTTGCTACGTGAATACCAAAGGAGTGCTCACTCCCTCCCTTCTCCAGTTTCCGCAGGAAAATCACTTTGTTGTCTATCTCTTTGACGGACACGTTGTAGTTCTTGATACGCTTGAAGCTCTTTTCCATCTCGTTTAGTTCGTGATAATGGGTAGCAAAGAGTGTGCGTGCCTTGGCTTTGGGATGCTCGTGGATGTGTTCCACGATGGCCCATGCGATGGAGATACCGTCGTAGGTGGAGGTTCCTCGTCCCAATTCATCAAACAGCACTAAGCTTCGGGGAGAGAGGTTGTTGAGTATGTTGGCCGCTTCGTTCATCTCTACCATGAAAGTGGATTCTCCCACGGAGATGTTGTCGCTTGCCCCTACACGGGTGAATATCTTATCTACCAGTCCGATGCGGGCACTCTCAGCGGGGACAAAGCTGCCTATCTGTGCCAACAAAGTGATAAGGGCTGTCTGACGGAGCAGGGCAGACTTACCTGCCATGTTGGGACCGGTAATGATGATGATTTGTTGGCTGTCGGTGTCAAGGAATACGTCGTTGGCAATGTACTTCTCTCCTACCGGCAGTTGCCGCTCTATGACGGGATGTCTTCCCTGTCGGATGTCTATCACGTCGCTGTCTTCCACTGCAGGACGTATGTAGCGGTTTTCGCGTGCTACGTTGGCAAAGGACAGCAGACAATCCAGTCGGGCCAGTTGGTTAGCATTGATTTGTATGGCCGGGATAAACTCTGCCAATGCCATAACCAGTTCGTTATAGAGTTTGGTCTCCAGTATCAGAATCTTGTCTTCGGCTCCCAATATCTTTTCTTCGTATTCTTTCAGTTCCTGGGTGATGTAGCGTTCGGCATTGACCAATGTCTGCTTGCGTATCCATTCGGCAGGCACTTTGTCTTTGTGGGTGTTGCGCACTTCGATGTAATAGCCGAACACATTGTTGTAGGCTATTTTCAGGCTGGGGATGCCTGTCTGCTCGCTTTCCCGTTGCTGCACTTTCAGCAGGTAGTCCTTGCCCGAAAAGGCTATTTGGCGAAGTTCGTCCAGTTCGGCACTTACCCCATCGGCTATCACTCCCCCTTTATTGACCAACACAGGAGGATCGTTCTTGATTTCCTTGGCTATCTTTTCTCGGATAGACAGGCAGAGATTGAGTTGTTCGCCTATGCGTCGCAGACTTTCATTGTCGGCATTGAGGCAGGCATTCTTGATAGGCTCAATGGCTTGCAGGGCTACTTTCAGTTGCACTACCTCACGGGGTGAGATGCGGCCTACGGCAGCTTTCGAAATGATTCGCTCCAAATCTCCTATCAGGTGCATCTTTTCTTCGATGAAGTCTTTGAAGTCGGGTTCGCGGAAGAAGTATTCCACTACATCCAGTCTTTCGTTGATAGGCTTTTCGTCTTTCAACGGGAATACCACCCAACGTTTCAGCAATCGGGCACCCATCGGACTGATGGTGCGGTCTATCACATCCAGCAGGCTTGTGCCTCCTTCGTTCATGCTGCCCGTCAGTTCCAGACTCCGCACGGTGAACTTATCTAACCGCACATAGCGGTCTTGCTCGATGCGCGAGAGGGAAGTGATGTGTCCTATCTGGTAATGTTGGGTCATGTCTAAATATTGCAGGATGGCTCCCGAAGCCACGATACCGTTCTTCAAGTGCTCCACACCGAATCCTTTCAGGTTCTTGGTCTCGAAATGCTTCAGCAGTTTCTCGCGCGAAGAACTCTCGTTGAATGCCCAATCGTCCAACTCAAAGGTGAAGAACTTACTGCCGAAATTTCCTTCAAACATGCCTCGCTTGCCTCGTTCGAAAAGCACTTCTTTGGGAGCAAAGTTATTCAGAAGCTTATCCACGTAGTCTGACGAACCTTCGGCAGTGAGAAATTCGCCGGTAGAAATATCGAGGAAAGCCACGCCGCAGGATGTTTTCCCGAAATGCACGGCAGCAAGGAAATTGTTTTCTTTGTAGGAAAGCACATTGTCGTTGATGGCTACACCCGGCGTCACCAGTTCGGTTATGCCCCGTTTCACCAACTTCTTGGTCAGCTTAGGGTCTTCCAGTTGGTCGCAGATGGCCACTCGTTTGCCTGCTCGTATCAGTTTGGGCAGGTAGGTGTCGAGCGCATGAAAAGGAAAGCCAGCCATTTCCACTGATTTGGCTTGTCCGTTGGCACGCTTGGTAAGGGTAATGCCCAATATTTCGGAAGCAACAATGGCATCTTCCGAATAAGTCTCATAAAAGTCACCACATCTGAAAAGCATGATTGCATCGGGGTGCTTGGCTTTCAGTTCGAAAAACTGTTTCATCATCGGGGTGAGAACTACATCATTTGCCACTGTATATTTCCTTTCTTTTTTATTAAAATAATTATTTAGTACATGAATAGCAACTATCTAACC
>JAUNIV010000449.1 GCA_030523385.1 Bacteroidales bacterium
TGGGCATGACCGTATCATTTGTCATCGACAAGTATAACATCACCGATATCCAGAAGAAGAATGTGGCCGAAGCTGCCAAGTATCTGGAAGAGCATACCGATGTAAACCTGATTGTAACAGGTTATGCCGATGTGCAGACTGCTTATCCTGCATACAACCTGAAGCTGTCCGAACGCCGTGCCAAAGCCGTTTACGACATGATGGTGAAGGAATTTGGTGTAGACCCGAGCCGCATCCGCATCGACTTCAAGGGTGATACCGTACAGCCGTATCAGATAAAGAACGAATGGAACCGCGTCGTTGTGTTCATCACCGAACCGCGCAACAAGTAATTTCTGTCCGTCACTGAAATGAGTAAGATTTGGTTATCATTGGCACACATGGGCGGAGCCGAACAAGACTTCGTCCGTGAGGCTTTCGATACCAATTGGGTAGTTCCCCTGGGACCCAATGTGGATGGTTTCGAGCACGACTTGTCCGAATGGCTCTCAACGCATGCCGACCGCGAGGTGCATGCCGTGGCATTGTCGTCGGGCACGGCTGCCATCCATCTGGCATTGGTGATGCTGGGCGTAGGCCGGGGCGATGAAGTTATCTGCCAAAGCTTCACCTTTGCGGCCTCAGCCAATCCCATCTGTTACCAGGGAGCTATCCCCATTTTCGTGGACAGCGAGCCGGACACTTGGAACATGGACCCTGTGCTGCTCGAACAAGCCATCTGCGACCGCATGGAGCAGACCGGCCGGAAGCCGAAAGCCATTGTCCCTGTCCATCTTTATGGCACGCCTGCCCGCATGAATGAAATCTGCGGCATCGCCGCCCGCTACGGCATCCCCGTGGTGGAGGATGCTGCCGAGGCAATGGGATCCGTCTATGACGGACGCTATTGTGGAACCTTCGGCCAATACGGAGTCTTCTCTTTCAACGGCAACAAGATGATTACCACCAGCGGTGGGGGTGCCTTGTTGTGTCGCACGGAAGAAGAAGCACGGCGAGTGAAGTTCTATGCCACTCAGGCACGCGAGCCATACCCTTGGTACCAACACGAGCAGATAGGTTACAACTATCGCCTGAGCAACGTGTCGGCAGGTATCGGACGCGGACAGATGAGGGTGTTGGACCAGCACATCGCACGCCGCCGATCCATCCATCGGCTCTATGTAGAGCAGTTGGCGGGACTACCGGGTATCACCGTGGTAGAACCCAAGAGTTCTACTCCGTTTCTACCCAACTATTGGCTGACTACCATAAAAGTGGACAATGAAGAAGCCGATTTCAGTGCCGCCTGCCTGAGCAGGCATTTGGATGAAGCCGACATTGAGACTCGTCCGCTATGGAAACCGTTACACCTGCAACCCGTCTTTTCTTCCTGTCCGGCCTATGTCAGCGGGGTATCGGAGGCGCAATTCAACTGCGGCCTCTGTCTGCCTTCGGGACCGATGGTCACGGATGAGGATGTGATGCGAGTGGTGGATGAAATACGGAATGTGAGATAAATAATTTATTTAGAAAAGGATAGAGTTCTGCGAGAACTCAGCAGTCTGAAAGTTTCATAGCAAAGAGAAGAAGTTGGTTATCGGGAATTTAGAGGTGAAACGAGAAATTCGGGAAACAAACATTGCATACGGATATTTGCATACCCAATCGACAAAAACTGTAAATCACAGTCGTTTGATTATTTATATTCTTTATTCTTTTTATAGAGTAATCGCAGTACAATACCAAAATTCTCTTTGCAAACTTTTGCTTATCTTGCAGAATTTTA
>JAUNIV010000050.1 GCA_030523385.1 Bacteroidales bacterium
ATATTACTTCGGCAGACAAAGAAAATTGCGTATATTTGTCGCGAACTTATTTTTAGCAAGAAAAACCAGATGAAAGAATTTGTAATATCGGAGACAAAAACTGAAACCGCTGTCCTGGTGGGGCTTATCACCCAAACGCAAGACGAGCGGAAGACTAAGGAATATTTGGATGAACTGGAGTTCCTGGCCGATACGGCAGGAGCCACCGTAGTGAAACGGTTCACCCAAAAGCTACCCATAGCCAACTCTGTGACTTATGTAGGCAAGGGGAAACTGGAAGAAATAAGAGACTACATACGCCGGGAAGAAGAAGAGGAGCGCGAAGTGGGTATGGTGATTTTCGACGACGAGCTTTCCGCCAAACAGATACGCAACATAGAGGGAGAGCTGAAAGTGAAGATACTGGACCGTACTTCGCTCATTCTGGACATCTTTGCCATGCGTGCCCAAACGGCCAACGCCAAAACACAAGTGGAGTTGGCGCAATATAAATACATGCTTCCGCGCCTGCAACGCTTGTGGACGCACCTCGAACGACAAGGCGGTGGCTCCGGAGCCGGTGGCGGTAAAGGTTCGGTAGGTCTGCGCGGTCCGGGTGAGACGCAGTTGGAAATGGACCGCCGTATCATCCTGAACCGTATGTCTTTGCTGAAAGAACGGCTGGCTGAGATAGACAAGCAGAAATCCACCCAACGGAAAAACCGCGGGCGCATGATTCGCGTGGCATTGGTGGGATATACCAACGTGGGGAAATCGACATTGATGAACCTGCTCTCGAAGAGCGAGGTATTTGCCGAAAACAAGCTGTTTGCCACGCTTGACACCACCGTAAGAAAGGTCATCATAGAGAATCTGCCCTTCCTGCTTACCGACACCGTAGGGTTCATCCGGAAGCTGCCTACCGATTTGGTGGACTCCTTCAAATCTACCTTGGACGAGGTAAGGGAAGCCGACCTGTTGGTACACGTGGTGGATATATCACACCCCGACTTCGAGGAACAGATAGCCGTGGTTGATAAAACCATCGCCGACCTGGGAGCCGGAGGAAAGCCCACCATGATTGTATTCAACAAGATAGATGCCTACACATACGTGGAGAAAGCAGAAGACGACCTGACTCCACGCACCAAAGAAAACATCACGCTGGACGAACTGATGAAGACGTGGATGGCCAAACTGAACGACAACTGTATCTTCATTTCCGCCCGCGAAAAGACGAACTTAGAGGAGCTGAAGACTATTATATATAATAAGGTAAGGGAACTGCACGTGCAGAAGTATCCCTATAACGATTTCCTCTATCAGACGTATGACGAGGAATAAAAAAAACTAAATGACATGAGAACATATCGTTCGCTGACTCAAGAAGAGATACAACAACTAAAAGAGAATGCCTGTACGGCCTCAGACTGGGCCGACATAGAGGTAGTGGAGAACTTTAAGACTGATTACGTGTGTCACACCCGCTTTTCGGGGCGCGTGCGTTTGGGCGTGTTCGAAGGCGAGTTTACCTTGGCAGGCGGCATGCGTAAGCATTCGGGACTGTATCACGCCACGCTGCACAACGTCACCGTGGGCGACAACTGTTGCATAGAGAACATTAAGAACTACATCGCCAACTACGAGATAGGCGAACATACGTTCATTGAGAATGTGGATATTATCTTGGTAGATGGCCGCAGCAAGTTTGGCAACGGCGTGGAAGTGGCCGTGCTCAATGAGACAGGCGGACGCGAAGTATCCATCCACGACCGCCTCTCGGCCCATCAGGCTTACATCATGGCGCTCTACCGCCATCGCCCCGAACTCATCAGCCGCATGAAAGCCATCATCGACCGCTATGCCGAAGAGAACGCTTCGGAGACAGGCACCATCGGCAAGCATGTCACGATAGTCGATGCCGGCTACATCAAGAATGTACGCATCGGCGACTATTGCAAGATAGAAGGAGCCGGACGGCTGAAGAACGGCAGCCTGAACAGCAACGAACAGGCTCCCATCCACATCGGTTACGGAGTGGTGTGCGACGACTTTATCATCTCCAGCGGCTCCAATGTGGAAGACGGAACCATGCTGACCCGTTGCTTCATCGGGCAGGCATGCCACTTGGGACACAATTATTCGGCTTCCGACTCGCTGTTCTTCAGCAACTGCCAGGAAGAGAACGGAGAGGCATGCGCCATCTTTGCCGGACCTTTCACGGTGACGCACCACAAATCGACTTTGCTCATAGCGGGCATGTTCTCTTTCATGAATGCCGGTTCGGGTTCCAACCAGAGCAACCACATGTATAAGCTCGGCCCTATCCATCAGGGGGCACTGGAGCGCGGAGCCAAAACCACTTCCGATTCTTACATCCTGTGGCCTGCCCGCGTGGGTGCTTTCTCATTGGTCATGGGACGCCACGTGAATCATGCCGACACCACCAACCTGCCCTTCTCTTACCTGATAGAGCAGCAAAACACTACCTACTTGGTGCCGGGCGTCAACCTGCGCAGCGTAGGTACCATCCGCGACGCACAGAAGTGGCCTAAACGAGACAAGCGGAAAGACCCGAACCTGCTGGACCAAATCAACTACAACCTGCTAAGCCCCTACACCATCCAGAAGATGATGAAAGGCCGCCGCATCTTGAAGGACTTGCGCCGCGTGTCGGGCGAAACTTCGGAGACTTACTCTTATCAGAGTGCCAAAATAAAGAACTCATCGCTCACGAACGGCATCGGTTTCTACGAGACTGCCATCCATAAGTTTTTGGGTAACTCGCTCATCAAGCGACTGGAAGAGACACGCTTCCGCAGCAACGAGGAAATCCGCGCCCGCCTCGTCCCCGACACCGAAACCGGCACGGGAGAATGGGTGGACATTTCGGGACTGATAGCTCCCAAAAGCGAGATAGAACGCCTGATGGCCGACATAGAAGGCGGAGTGCTCACCACGGTGGATGAAATACACGACCGCTTCGTGGAGATGCACCGCAATTATTACACCTACGAATGGACGTGGGCATACGGCAAGATGCTGGAATTTTACGGCTTGCAGCCCGAACAGATTACCGCACAGGATGTCATAGCCATCGTGAAACGCTGGCAGGCAGCCGTAGTGGGACTGGACAAGATGGTGTATGCCGATGCCAAAAAGGAATTCTCCCTTTCGGCCATGACGGGATTCGGTGCCGACGGTTCGCGCGAGGAGAAGGAGCAGGACTTTGAGCAAGTGCGCGGAGTGTTTGAAAGCAATCCGTTTGTCACCGCCGTGTTGCAACACATCGAAGTCAAGACCGCATTGGGCAATGAACTGATAGAGCGCATCGGCGACATACGATGAAAATGCAGCACAGCATCAACAATATTTCCTGTTTTACGGTAGGGGCGGACCCGTGTGTCCGCCCGAATACATCCACTATATGCCACCGGGCAGACACATGGGTCTGCCCCTACGGGATTTCACGGTACCAAAATTATTTTTCACCCTTTGATAATTATTTTTCAAAGGGCGAAAAAAGTTTTTCAAAGGATGAAACCGAACGTTTGATACGGTCATATCGAAGCACAGAAAGCACCCCAAATTCAGATTAATTTAGTGAAGCCGCTAATATTTTAAGGCAATCTGTAGAATTTATAAATTGAAAATTCATACCTTTGTAGCCCAAATACTTAAAATAAAGAAAATGTCAGAGGCTAAGAGAATTAAAACCGCGTTGGTATCGGTTTATCACAAGGAAGGTTTGGATGAAATCATTACCAAACTGCACGAAGAAGGTGTAGAGTTCCTGTCAACAGGAGGTACTCGACAATTTATTGAATCATTGGGCTTTCCCTGCAAGGCAGTGGAAGACCTGACTACTTACCCCTCCATTCTGGGCGGACGCGTAAAGACCCTCCACCCCAAAGTATTCGGAGGTATCTTGTGCCGCCGCGGGCTGGAACAGGATATGCAGCAGATAGAAAAATACGAAATACCCGAAATAGACTTGGTCATTGTCGATCTGTATCCGTTTGAAGCAACCGTAGCTTCGGGTGCTGCCGAACAGGCCATCATTGAAAAGATAGATATAGGCGGCATCTCGCTGATTCGCGCTGCTGCTAAGAACTATAATGACGTGGTAATCATTGCCAGTCAGGCACAGTACAAGCCTTTCCGCGACATGCTGCTGGAACACGGTGCCACGACCTCACTGGAAGAAAGACGCTGGTTTGCCAAAGAAGCATTTGCCGTGTCTTCTCACTATGATTCTGCCATCTTCAACTACTTCGACGGTGGCGAAGGTTCGGCTTTCCGCTGCGCCATAGAGAACCAGAAGCAACTGCGCTACGGTGAGAATCCTCATCAGAAAGGTTTCTTCTACGGAGACCTGGAAGCGATGTTCGACCAAATCCACGGAAAAGAAATATCTTACAACAACCTGCTTGACATCAATGCGGCTGTTGACTTGATAGACGAGTTTGACGAAACGACATTCGCCATCCTGAAGCACAACAACGCCTGCGGACTGGCTTCGCGCCCCACAGTGCTCGAAGCATGGAAGGACGCGCTGGCAGGCGACCCGGTATCGGCATTCGGCGGTGTGCTGGTGACCAACGCTGTTATAGACAAGGAGACGGCAGAAGAAATCAACAAGCTGTTCTTCGAGGTGATTATCGCACCGGACTATGACGTGGATGCCTTGCAGATATTGGGGCAGAAGAAGAACCGCATCATCTTGGTCCGCAAAGAAGCTAAGTTGCCTAAGAAGCAATTCCGCTCGCTGCTGAACGGCGTGCTGGTGCAGGAGAGAGACCTGGATGTGGAGACTACTGCCGACCTGAAGCAGGTTTCGGACAAGGCTCCCACGGAAGCCGAAGTGGAAGACATGCTCTTTGCCAACAAGATTGTGAAGAACAGCAAGAGCAATGCCATCGTATTGGCCAAAGGCAAGCAACTGCTGGCCAGCGGAGTGGGACAGACCAGCCGCGTGGATGCACTGAAGCAGGCCATAGAGAAAGCCAAATCGTTCGGGTTCGACCTGCACGGGGCTGTCATGGCAAGCGATGCCTTCTTCCCCTTCCCCGACTGCGTGGAGATAGCCGACAAGGAAGGCGTGACGGCAGTGATACAACCGGGCGGCTCGGTGAAAGACGAGCTGACGTTCCAGTATTGCAACGAGCACGGGGTGGCCATGGTAATCACGGGCATTCGTCACTTTAAACATTAATCATGTATATTGAGGATTAAAGGACTGGGAATTGGGAATATAAAAGGAATCGACACCGAACTTCATTCTCAATTCTCAGTTTTCGATTCTCTATTCATTCTTATAAAAAAAGAAAACAATGGGATTATTCTCCTTTACACAAGAAATAGCGATGGACCTTGGCACTGCCAATACCATCATATTGAACAACGGAAAGATTGTGGTGGACGAACCTTCGGTCGTCGCACTGGATCGCCGCACCGACAAGATGATTGCCGTGGGCGAACGGGCCAAAATGATGTATGAAAAGGAAAACCCGAATATCCGCACCGTGCGTCCGCTTAGAGATGGCGTGATAGCCGACTTCAATGCTTGCGAACAGATGATGCGCGGACTGATAAAGAAGGTGAACATGGGAAACCGTTTCTTCTCTCCCTCCCTGCGTATGGTCATCGGTGTGCCTTCGGGCAGTACGGAAGTGGAACTGCGTGCCGTGCGCGACAGTGCCGAACATGCAGGCGGACGCGATGTATATCTCATCTTCGAGCCTATGGCTGCCGCTATAGGTATCGGTATTGACGTGGAAGCTCCGGAAGGCAACATGATTGTCGATATAGGCGGTGGTTCTACGGAGATTGCCGTAATCTCGTTGGGTGGTATCGTATCTAACAACTCCATCCGTATAGCCGGCGATGACCTGACGGCGGACATTCAGGAATACATGAGCCGCCAACACAACGTGAAGGTGAGTGAGCGTATGGCCGAACGTATCAAGATACACGTAGGTGCCGCACTGACCGATTTGGGTGACGATGCGCCCGAAGACTACGTGGTGCGCGGACCTAACCGCATCACCGCACTGCCTATGGAAGTGCCTGTATGCTACCAGGAAGTGGCCCACTGTCTGGAAAAGAGCATCGCCAAAATAGAGACGGCCATCTTGAGCGCACTGGAACAGACTCCTCCCGAGCTGTATGCCGACATTGTGGTGAATGGCATCTACTTAGCCGGTGGAGGTGCTTTGTTGCGCGGACTGGACAAACGACTGACGGACAAGATAAACATTCCGTTCCACATAGCCGAAGACCCCTTGCTAAGTGTGGCTAAGGGTACAGGCATTGCGCTGAAGAATGTGGACCGCTTCTCGTTCTTGATGAGATAACCGCAGGAAGACATTTGGCCCGGCACGCAAGCGACACGGAACAAAACCGGAGACGGCAGACAGTCCGCGTCATTTGCATGCCCCTCGAATTGCCATTTGTCGGCCTGCTTATTACCTATTATATAATAAGGCATACATGCGAAATCTGCTGGATTTTTTCTTGAAGTATAACTACTGGTTCCTCTTCGTGCTGCTGGAAGTAATCAGTTTTGTCTTATTGTTCCGCTTCAACGGATACCAGGGAAGCGTGTTCTTTACATCTGCCAACCTTGTGGCGGGAGCCATGCACGATGCCGCCGGCAACGTGACAGGCTACTTCCACCTGAAAACCATCAACGACGAACTGGTGCAACGCAACGTGGAGCTGGAGCTGCAACTCGAAAGTCTCCGGAAAACGCTTGTGGAAGCCACCGAAGACAGTACGGGCATAGAACAGATGAAGCAGGATGCCCTGGCAGACTATGACTTGCTGAAAGCCGAAGTGATAAACAACAGCGTGAAGCATGCCGACAACTACATCACACTGAACAAGGGCAAAGCCGACGGAGTGCGCAGCGAAATGGGAGTGGTGACGGGAAGCGGCGTGGTAGGCATCGTCTATCTGACCTCTGCCCACTATTCCATCGTCATCCCGGTATTGAACTCGAAAAGCAACATCAGCTGCAAAATCAGAAGAAGCGATTACTTCGGAGTCTTGCAATGGGACGGCGGTTCATCGCAATATGCCTACGTGAGAGACATGCCCCGACACTCACAGTTCTCTTTGGGCGATACGATTGTGACCAGCGGACACAGTGCCGTCTTCCCTTCGGGCATCCCGGTGGGCACGGTAGATGACATTGCCGACAGCCACGACGGACTGTCTTACCTGCTTCGGGTGAAACTGTTTACCGACTTCGCCCGCCTGAATGACGTCCGCATCATAGCCCACAAGGGACAGGAAGAACAGTTGGAATTGGAAAAACAAGTAAAAACGACCAAGTAAAAAAGAACCATGTTGACTATCATACAAAGAATAGAGTGGTTTATCGGGCTGGCACTGCTACAGGTGCTTGTCTTGAACAGAGTGCATATCGACGGATACGCCACTCCATTCTTTTTCATCTATTTCATATTGAAGTATAATTCGGGCGCAAGCCGGAACGTACTGATGACGTGGGCTTTCTTATTGGGATTGACCGTTGACGTGTGCAGCAACACGGCGGGGATGAATGCAGCGGCGGCCACCTTGCTGGCTTTCTTGCGCGAACCGATATTGCGCGGAGTGACCCTGCGCGACAGTGCCGACGACTTTGAACCAAGCGTCAGGACGATGGGCTTCTCATCCTTCTTCCGCTACATATTATTGTGCTGCTGTCTGTTCTGCACCGTACAGGTGCTCATTGACACCTTTTCCTTTTTCCGTATTTCCATCTTATTACTGAAAATATTGACAGATATTTCGAGCACCCTGATTTGCATCTTGTGTGCCGAAGCTATCAGGAGGAAAGCATAGTGGAAAGAGATTATAATCTGGAGAAACGGAAATACGTGATAGGCGGATCGGTCGTGTTCATCGTACTGATTTACATTCTGCGGCTCTTTTCCTTGCAAATCATGAGCGAGGACTATAAGAAGAATGCCGACAGCAACGCCTTTCTGAACAAGACGCAATATCCCAGCCGCGGCGTGATGTACGACCGCAACGGCAATCTGCTGGTATATAACCAACCGGCCTACGACGTCACCATGGTCATGAAAGAGGTGCAGGATTTGGACACGCTGGACTTATGCCGCACGCTGAACATTACCCCCGAATACTTCAAGAAGCGCATCCACGAGATGAAGGACCGACGCTCCAATCCGGGTTATTCACCCTACACGCATCAGGTATTCATGACACAGCTTTCGGCCGAAGAGTGTGGTGTGTTTCAGGAAAAGCTGTTTAAGTTTCCGGGATTCTACATCCAGCGACGCACCATCCGCCAGTATAATTACAACTCAGCGGCACACGTGTTGGGCGACATTGCCGAAGTGTCTAAAAGAGACATCGAAGCCGATGACTACTACGTGCGTGGTGACTTCATCGGCAAACAGGGTGTGGAACGGGCCTACGAAAAGCAACTGCGAGGCGAAAAGGGAGTGGAAATCCTGCTACGAGACGCACGCGGACGCATACAGGGAAGATACATGGACGGGAAGCTGGACCGCACGCCTGTGCCGGGAAAGAACTTGAAGTTGGGCATCGACATCGAATTGCAGATGTTGGGCGAACGCCTGCTCGAAGGAAAGATAGGAAGTATCGTGGCCATAGAACCTACTACCGGCGAAATACTCTGCATGGTATCGGCACCGAGCTTTGACCCGCGCCTCATGGTGGGCAGACAGCGAGGCAAGAACCACTTAGAACTGGCACGCGACAACTGGAAGCCTTTGCTGAACCGTGCCATCATGGGACAGTTTCCTCCCGGTTCTACATTCAAGCCCACGCAGGGACTCACTTTCCTGCAAGAAGGAATCATCACACCGCAGACGGCTTATTCATGTTTCCACGGATTTGTGTATGCAGGTCTTCGCGTAGGGTGCCACTCACATGGTTCTCCCTTACCATTGGTTCCTGCCATAGCCACTTCGTGCAACGGTTATTTCTGTTGGGGACTGTTCCACATGATTGGAGCCAAAAAGAAATACGGTTCGGTGCAGAACGCCATGAACACCTGGCGGGATTACATGGTTTCTATGGGATTCGGTTATCCGTTGGGCGTGGATTTGCCGGGCGAGAAGCGCGGAATGATACCCAACGCAGCCTACTACGACAAGAATTACAGAGGCTCATGGAACGGACTGACCATCATTTCCATCTCCATCGGACAGGGTGAAGTGACTGCTACTCCGCTCCAGATAGCCAATCTGAGTGCTACCATCGCCAATCGTGGTTACTACATCACCCCGCACGTGGTGAAGGAAGTAGAAGACGAGCCTTTGGATACTCTATACACCAACCGTCACTATACCAAAGTGAATCGCGAACATTACGAAACGGTGGTAGAAGGCATGAGGGCTGCTGTATTGGGCGGTACTTGCCGCAATGCCAACATCCCGGGCATAGAGGTATGCGGCAAGACGGGTACGGCACAGAACCGTGGTAAGGACCACTCCGCCTTTATGGGCTTCGCTCCGATGAATGACCCGAAGATAGCCATTGCCGTGTATGTGGAGAACGGCGGATGGGGAGCTACCTACGGTGTGCCCATCGGTGCACTGATGATGGAACAATATCTCAAAGGCAGCCTCTCGCCGGAAAGTGAGGCAAAGGCAGCCGACATTCAAAGCAGAAGAATAGACTATGGCATACACGAACGATAGTATTTGGAAAACAGTGGACTGGGTAACCATCTGCATCTATCTGATATTGGTTATCTTCGGATGGTTCAGCGTGTGCGGAGCCAGCTACGATTACGGCGACATGGACTTCTTCGACTTCAGTACGCGAACCGGTAAACAGTTTGTGTGGATATGCTGCTCGTTAGGATTGGGCTTTATCCTGATGATGCTGGAAGACAGGCTGTATGACATGTTTGCCTACATCCTGTATGGAGCCATGATGGTGTTGCTCTTCATCACACCTTTCGTGGCAGAAGATACGAAAGGCTCTTATTCGTGGATTAAGTTCGGTCCCGTGAGCCTGCAACCGGCAGAGTTTGCCAAATTTGCCACGGCACTCGCTCTGGCTAAGTTCATGAATACCTACGGATTCACCATGAGCAAGCTGAAACACTCTTTGCCTGTAGTGGGCATCATCCTGCTGCCCATGCTGCTCATTGTGTTGCAACGGGAGACCGGTTCGGCTTTGGTTTATCTGTCTTTCTTCTTCATGCTATATAGGGAAGGTATGCCCGGCTCCATCCTCTTTGCCGGTATTTGTGCGGTGGTTTACTTCGTGGTGGGCATCCGATTCAGTCAGGACCTGCTGCCGGATGGTTGCACATCCATCGGAGAATCTTCCGTCCTGCTGCTTATCGTGGTGCTTTCTGCCTTGCTGGTAAACAGTTATTGCAAGAAAGATTCTGCCCGATGGTATATTTTTGGCATAGGAGCAGGCGGCACGCTGTTGGCTTACCTCTCTTCTTGCTACGTCATTCCCTTTGATATTACTTGGATACAATACGGGCTGTGCGTACTCTTGGTAGGTTATCTCATTTTCCTGTCCATACGCGAGCGCATGCGCAATTATTTCTACATCGCTTTGTTTGCCGTCGGCTCTGTGGCCTTTCTGTTTTCTGCCGACTATGTGTTCGAGAAAGTGCTTGAGCCTCATCAGCAGGTACGTATCAAAGTCGTGTTGGGTATGGAAGAAGATTTGGCCGGTGCGGGATATAATGTAAATCAAAGCAAGATAGCCATCGGCTCGGGCGGATTGCTGGGGAAAGGATTCCTGAACGGCACGCAAACCAAACTGAAATACGTGCCCGAACAAGATACTGACTTTATATTCTGTACGGTGGGCGAAGAAGAAGGATTCCTTGGCTCAGCCTTTGTGCTACTTCTGTTCATGGCGCTGATTCTGCGACTCATCTGGCTGGCCGAACGCCAACACACGCGCTTTGCACGGGTATATGGCTATTCGGTGCTGAGCATTTTCCTGTTCCACCTCTTTATTAATATAGGTATGGTATTGGGATTGACGCCTGTCATCGGCATTCCGTTGCCGTTCTTCAGCTACGGCGGTTCTTCCCTGTGGGGCTTCACCATCCTGCTCTTTGTATTCCTGCGTATGGATGCCGCCCGCAGCCGACGATAACAAGCGGGATTCTACTTCCTCTTAATCTGAATGCCCACATTGCTAATGCCTTTCAGCGGACGGTCTTTCATGATTTGCACTACACGAATCGTACGGCTCTGTCCTTCTTGAAGGATAGGGAATGTCATCTTATAAGGCAAGGTGCACTGGTATAATCCACCGGAACCGCTGCCTGTCCTGTCTCCCGTTTCATCGGCTAAGAAGAGTTGCAAGGTATCTGTC
>JAUNIV010000450.1 GCA_030523385.1 Bacteroidales bacterium
TACAGGAAGCAGCCCAAAAGCGAAAAAACTATTATAAAAGGTATGAGTTCGACAGGAGTCAACGAACTGTTTGCCACAGGCGATATGCTGAGCACGGTGCTGAGAGATGTATTCACCGACGTGAATATTTACGACAATGACATACGTCTGTTGCAGTATCCGTTCATCAGTCCTATCTCTTCCAGCGATGCCATTTCTTTTTATCGCTACTTCATCATGGACACTACATACGTGGACAAGGACAAATGTTTCCATCTTACTTTTGTGCCCAACAATTCGCAAGACTTTGGTTTCACGGGGCATCTGTATGTGTTGGCCGATTCATCCTACACGGTGAAGAAGTGTACCATGAACTTGCCTAAAAAATCGGGCGTGAACTTCGTGGACAATATGGATATTATCCAGGAATTTGAGCAGTTGCCTAATGGAGAATGGGTGCTGAAAACCGATGATATGATTGTGGAAATGACCCTGATGAAGATTATGCAAGGCTTCCAAATACGCCGTACCACCCGCTATTCCGATTATGCGTTCGATGATCTTCCTGCACAGCTGTTCAAGCGGAAGGGAGCGGAGATAAAAGAAGCCGATGCCATGATGCGAGGCGATGACTTCTGGAATCAGTATCGGCCTGTACCCCTCACGCAGACAGAGAGTTCGATGGACATGCTGGTGAAGAAACTGGAGCAGATGCCGGGGTTCAAGTATGTGATATTCGTATTGAAAGCCTTCATCGAGAACTTTGTGGAAACGGGCACGAAAGACCATCCCAGCAAGGTGGATATAGGTCCTGTTAATACCATGATTTCCAATAATTACATTGACGGATTGCGCTTGCGTATGAGCGCGCAGACCACTGCCAACTTGAATCCTCATCTTTTCTTTAAAGGATATTATGCCTACGGATTTAAGGACCATCGCTCTAAGTACATGGGCGAAGTGGAATACTCTTTCAACAAGAAAGAATATCTGCCGCGTGAGTTCCCGAAGAATTCGATTACGTTCAACTATCAATACGATGTCATGTCTCCTACGGACAAGTTCTTGAAGACAGATAAGGACAATGTGTTCGTGTCGTTCAAGACTTCTACGGTGGACCAGATGTCATACGTGCGTAATATTTCTCTGAAATACGAGAACGAAACCCAATACGGACTAAAGACTACCGTAGAAGTGAAGCATAGTGCCGATGAACCAACCGGAGGATTGGCTTACATAGTGAACGACGGTGCAAATACATTGATACCCGAGATGCAGACCATGGAGGCTTCGCTTGCTTTCCGCTATGCTCCGGGCGAAACCTTTATCAACACTAAGCAGCGTCGTCTGCCCGTGTCGTTTGATGCGCCGGTGTTTACTTTGTCGCATACCACCGGCTTCAAGGGAGTATTTGGCGGAGACTATAATTATAATTTCACGGAGATAGGATTGTACAAGCGTTTCTGGTTCTCGTCATGGGGTAAGATAGACATGTTTGTAAAAGGTGGCGCACAGTGGAACAAAGTTCCCTTCCCGTTGCTTATCATGCCGGCTGCCAACCTTTCGTATATCCTCCAGCGCGAAACGTTCAACTTGATCAATAACATGGAGTTCCTGAACGACCGTTATGCCTCATTGGATGTATCGTGGGATATGAATGGCAAGATTTTCAACCGCATCCCGTTGCTCAAGAAGCTGAAGTGGCGTGAGGCTATCGGCTTCAAGATGCTCTATGGGCACTTGACGGACAAGAATAATCCGATGAAGAACCCGGGAGAT
>JAUNIV010000451.1 GCA_030523385.1 Bacteroidales bacterium
TGTCTTGCCCTTTTCTTGCCCAATGGCTTTGTTTTCTTGCCTGGTTGGGTTCGTTGCAGGAATGTTCTCTTGCCCATTCTCCAATATATTTGCCCATACGGAGGCCTTCATAATGAAAGCGACCAGATGATATTGAGGCTCCTTCGTGCCGACGGCAGAAAGCTCACGGCACATACGGTCAACACCTTCACCGAACTCTTTTACATAGTTGTAGGCTTTCAAATACTCGGCTATTTTGGGATTGCGGGAGAAATGGGTGTGGCGGATATTATCAGCGCGGACGATACCGGGCAATTTGCCGGGAGTCTCAAACACAAGGCGATTATCGAACATCTTTATTTGTATCTCCGTACCCTTGATGCTGTAATCACGGTGGCAAACCGAATTCACCGTCATCTCTTGTATTACGAATTTGGGATATTCCCTGTCGGTCTTGAAAAGCCCGTCTTCACCCAAATAGGAGTGTTCTTTCACTTGGGTTTCAAGATAGTCGATGGTCTTCTGAATCTGTTCGAGAATGCGCCCTTCGAAAGTTACATCCTTGATGACATTCATTTCTCTGCCAACTTTTTCCTCTGTACCATAGTATTTTATAAAGCGAACACGGGCACGAGGAAAGAAGTCCTGTGGACGCTTACCAAAGAGCAGTATGCAAGCTGTACTGACTTGTGGTACATCACCTTTGTAGGTTAGGAAGCCTTTGTTTTCCTGAAGATATTCCATCGGAGATTTGCCATAGCCAATTTTCTTCATATATGCTTTCACCGTATCCATGTCGATGTCTTCTATAGTGGCATCGTAAGCTGGACTGTCTTCATAGTAGCGTTCCCCTTTGTCATACATCAATTGCAGACGTTCCTCAAAAGGCAGTTTGCGTGACTTGTCACCCACGCGCCAAAACACTTCGTCGGCTTGGTTAGCATGGAGGCGAGGACTGGCAGGAACGTGGATTATCAATATGTGGTTGTTGTTCCCGTCGGTGTCTTGACAGGGCATGAACTCTGTGGTAACGGAGATGGTGGGTACGCAGAAATCGAATGGAGTGCGTAATATCTCGTTTAAATGAGCCTTGTTCTGGTCAACACCCTCAATACGTCGTGTCTTGTCGGATATGCCCACGGCAATCATACCGCCATCGGCGTTGGCCATGGCAATAATGGTGGTAGCGAGGGCTTTCGGTTCAATGTGAATGCTCTTGCAATCAAAGGTCTGCCCTTCGGGCATCTGACGTATCTCTTCGATAGTATATCTCATATTCTTTTTTTTATTCCATTTTAGTATGGCAAATCAACTTGTGGATGTCTACATTGAGGACTTCTGCTATCTGTGCCAATGTCTTCAAGCCAGGTTGAGCGTGGTTATTGCACCACTTCGATACGGTGGCAGGGTCTTTATGCAAGGTTTTTGCCAACCACTTACTCGTAATACCTCTTCTGCCAATATAGTCTTGATACGATTTAAGTCCTCCATACTTCAATTATATATTGTGCTTATCGCAAAATTACTGTTTTTAACCGAGAATAACAGACGAATCCTTAAAAATCCATCGAAAAGTGTGTGATTTTATTTCCAATGATGCGATTTTATGTTTAAAATTACTTGTAACTTGTTTCTTTGGCTTCTTCGAAACCATCCACGTAGATACTTCCGGGCAGAAATATGCTACCCCTATAAGTTTTGTGCTTGTTTATCTGAATGAAAATATCAAAAAAAGCTGATTGATTTACGGGAAAGTATGTTTTTAACATTTATGTCGA
>JAUNIV010000452.1 GCA_030523385.1 Bacteroidales bacterium
TTACGAGATACCCGAAGGCACCAAGAGTTCCAAGGGACGCGCCATCCAGAACCTGCTGAACATAGAACCGGATGATGCAGTGACAGCTTTCTTGCGTGTGAAGAACCTGAATGACAAGGCGTTCATCAACAGTCACTACGTGTTGTTCTGCACCAAGAACGGTGTCATCAAGAAAACATTGCTCGAACAATATTCACGTCCGCGTCAGAACGGTGTAAACGCCATCACGATTCGAGAAGACGACAAGGTGATAGAAGTACGCATGACCAACGGCGACAATGAAATCATCATAGCCAACCGGAACGGTCGGGCCATTCGTTTCCACGAAAGTGCCGTCCGCGTCATGGGACGTACGGCTACCGGCGTGCGCGGTATAACACTGGATGAAGACGGCAGCGATGAAGTGGTCGGTATGGTATGCATCAAGGACTTGAAGGCCGAATCCATCATGGTTGTTTCGGAACAAGGATATGGTAAGCGTTCTGACATAGAAGATTACCGCAAGACAAATCGTGGCGGTAAGGGTGTGAAAACGCTGAACATCACAGACAAGACCGGAAAACTGATTGCCATCAAATCCGTAACTGATGACAATGACCTGATGATTATCAACAAATCGGGCATCACCATCCGCTTGAAGGTGGCAGATGTACGCATCATGGGACGTGCTACCCAAGGCGTGCGCCTGATTAATCTGGAAAAGCGCAATGACCAGATAGGTTCTGTGTGCAAGGTAATGTCTGATCCGGAAGAGGTAAACACGTCGGAGGAAGAACCTCAGACAGAAGTGGCCGAAGGTGCTATCCCGCAAGTGGATAATACGGAGGCACCAACAGAAGAAACAAATAATGAAGAACAAACAGAATAATTGTATTATTAAATCCACAAAATTATGAAAAAAGTATTATTTACAGTGGCATTATTGTTGACAGCTTGCGTGGCATCTGCCCAGTTGAGCGTAGTCAAAGAAGCAAAAGCCTTGAAGGGCAAACCCGCAGAGGCAGCTAAGGCTATCGAACCGGCTTTAACTAATCCTGAAACCGCCAATGATCCTGAAACATGGAAGTTGGCCGGAGATTTCCAGAAAGCCATCTATGACGAGGAAAACATGAAATTGTATTTGCCCGGCGGACAGGCAGATACAACCAAACTTTACAACAGTTTGGTGAAGATGTTTGAATATTACCTGAAATGTGATGAAACAGAGCAAGCTAAGGTGCAAAGCGGCGAACTGAAGAAAGCCAAGTACAGAAAGAAAAATGCCGATGCACTGAAAGCTGTGCGTATGAACCTGATTAACGGTGGTGCTGATGCTTATAACAGAAATGATTATGCAGCTGCACAAAAATATTTCGGTTTGTTCGTAGATGTAGTCAATGAACCTTTGTTTGCTGACGATGCTGCCCTGAAAGCCGATACACTGAACGCTTTGTATGCCAACTATGCTGCTATGGCAGCTGCCATGCAGAAAGATAACAACGACGTTATCAAATATGGCAAGATAGGAAAGGAAGATAAGAATGAAGGTTGGAGATCTTTGATGTACATGGCCGAAACTTACAGCAAAGAGCTGAATGATACTGCCAAATGGTTGGAAGTATTGAAGGAAGGTACAGATAGATTCCCCGAACAAGATTTCTTTGTTGGTAATATCATGGATTATTATATCCAGAAAGGCATGATAGACGAAGGCTTGAGCCAGATAAACCAATTGCTGTCCGTAAAAGAGACTCCTTATTATTTATATGTAAAGGGT
>JAUNIV010000453.1 GCA_030523385.1 Bacteroidales bacterium
AACAGGATCACTTTTAAATATATCTTCCATTTCAAACATTGATTCCATTAATCATATTTATTACTTACAGGCAACCGAGACACATTTATATTAACGTGAATCCGATATAAACCTAAAATATATTTAGCTAAGAATTTAGGACATAGCGATAAATGTATTAAATTTATAGTGTCAAATTATAACATTGAAACGATTACCACTATGTTCACAAAAAGCAAAGTTACTGAGATTTATTGTACGGCGGATGATTTTTGCAAAAATTTGCATTTCAACAGATAATAACATGATAGAGAATAAGTCCCACAAACACCGCAACAAGCCCCACCGCATGAGTGGTGCGGGAATTATGGTCACCTTGATTCTGTTTTTCGTGGAACAGGGAAAGGAAATCCTACTTCACGTTAGATTAATATATTTTCAATTCCTTCAACTAACCTGTAACTATTCAGTTCGTACTACTTATAAAATACTTATCAGATGTTAAGTTGCCATTAAGCCTTTCATCCAAAACGCAGTCTTTTACCCTTATTTCCTCCAAAGAATTTGTAGCGTTATTCCATAAGATTGATTTTCAACAACAAAACCCATCGAAAATCAATTTAACATAACACTATTGAACAAGTAATCCATCAACGCACACCAAGCACAATCTTCTCGCTCTGTATGTCGGCTTTCAAATCGTATGTCCGCTCCAGGATGCGCAGCACTTCAAAGATGTCCGAAGTGGTCAGGGTACCGGTGAACAAATCCGTCTCATCGTCTTCGTAGTCGGTTTCAATCTGTATGCCGTAAGTAGCCTCTACCTTGCGGATGACATCGGAGAAGCGGGCATTGCGGAACATGATTTCTTTCCTATTCCATGCCGAAGCCATGTCGGTATCCTCTTCGGCTGTCACCGTAATGCGGCCATCCTGCTGGTTCAGCACGGCTTTCTGTCGAGGGGCTAACACTACGCTTTCTCCCGTCAGTGTGGACTGCAACTGCACGCTTCCTTCTTCCAACACCAGTTCTGCCGTAACGTCCGTGCGGCGCACATTCAGGTTAAAAGTAGTACCCAACACCTGCACTTCCAGCCCGTTGCCATCTATGAGGAAAGGGCAGGCTTTGTTCTTCGCCACACGGAAATAGCCTTCACCGTCGAAAGTAATGCGGCGTTTATCCTTATTATATAGGTGGGGAGCATAGCTCAAAGTGGACGATGCGTTCAGGGCTACGGCTGTTCCGTCGGGAAGGGTAATATTGGCACGTTCGCCTTCGGCAGTATTCACGGTCATCACTTCTGCCGTGAGCCGATGGTTTTCCCTGTATAAGTAGAAGGTGGTCAGCAAGAAAACAGGCAGGAGGATGGCGGCTGCCACGCGCATCACTTGCTGCAAACGCAAGCGGTAGGATGGATGTCTGCCCGCAGCTTCTTCGGCCATGGTCCGTGCATCGATGCGTTTCTTCATCCTCTCCATGCAGGCATCATCCACACCGGACATGTCGATGTCATCGTTCATCCATGCCTCGCGCATCTGCCGCTCCAGTTCGGTGTCTGATGCAGCGTTTA
The DNA here is from genome assembly GCA_030523385.1 of Bacteroidales bacterium. Lineage (GTDB taxonomy): Bacteria > Bacteroidota > Bacteroidia > Bacteroidales > Bacteroidaceae > Phocaeicola. The sequence continues at coordinate 1,550 of JAUNIV010000453.1, forward strand.
CCTGCTGCCTCAGCTCATGCAATTCTTCTACCGACAGGATGTCTTTTCTATATTTATGTTCCAATTCTTTCATAATCTCAGTTCGCTTTACTCTTTTTCAGACAACAAAAAATCTTTCACGTACCATAAACAAGCTCCTAATTAATGCGAATCAGTAGTTGGCTCTCTGATTCCAATATTAAAAATAAACAAATG
>JAUNIV010000454.1 GCA_030523385.1 Bacteroidales bacterium
GTGCAGGTGATTTATGAACCGGGCGTGGCTTATAGCCGCGACAAGCGTACATCGGGCATTGCTGCTGCCGTAGCTGCCGCCCGCCGTGCCGATGCGGTAGTGGCATTCGTAGGCGAGGAAGCCATCCTTTCCGGAGAGGCACACTCATTGGCCGACTTGAATCTTCGTGGCGCACAGCCCGAACTGATAGCTGCTTTGGCCGCTACCGGCAAACCGGTGGTTACGGTAGTCATAGCCGGACGTCCGCTCACGATAGGAAAGCAGGTGGATGAGTCTTCATCCGTGATTTATATGTTCCATCCGGGCACTATGGGCGGTCCTGCCATTGCCGACCTGCTTTTCGGTAAGGCTGTGCCGAGCGGCAAGACACCGGTCACTTTCCCGAAAATGACCGGACAGGCTCCTATCTATTATGCACACCACCACACAGGACGCGCACCGAGCGGCCACGAAACACTGATAGACGATATACCGTTGGAAGCCGGACAGACTTCTTTGGGTTGTACTTCCTTCTACATGGATGCAGGCTTCGGCCCGTTGTTTCCCTTCGGCTACGGACTCTCTTACACCACCTTTGCATACGACAAGCTGACTCTTTCTGCCACCACCTTGCAGGCGGACGGAACATTGACTGCCAGCATCGATGTAACCAATACCGGCAAACGGACAGGTACGGAGGTGGTACAGCTTTATGTGCGCGACAAGGTAGGTTCCGTTACCCGTCCCGTAAAAGAGTTGAAAGACTTCCGCCGCATTACTTTGCAGCCGGGCGAGACACAGACCGTCAGCTTTACACTCCCGGTGAGCGAACTGGCTTACTGGACACGCCAGATGAAGAAAGAAGTAGAGCCGGGTGAGTTCACTCTTTGGTTAGGAACGAACAGTGACGAAGGCCCGTCTGCCGATTTTGAAGTAACAAAATGATAAGAAATAATTCTAAAAATAAGAATGAAAAAGATACTTTACCCACTCATGTTTGCCGCCATGCTGGCTTCCTGCCAGCCGGGGCAGACTGAACAGGCTGCCGCACCTGCTCCCGAATCTTTCGTACGCATTTCGGGACAAGACCTTATCCAACCGGATGGCAGCAAACTATTTATCCGGGGTACTAACTTAGGCAACTGGTTGAATCCCGAAGGCTATATGTTCGGCTTCAGCCGCACCAACTCGCCCCGCTTTATTGACGAGATGCTTTGCCAACTGGTAGGACCCGACTTCGTGGCTGAGTTCTGGAAGCAGTTTAAGGACAACTACATTACCCGTGCCGATGTGGAGTTCATTGCCTCTACAGGAGTCAATACCATCCGCTTGCCTTTCCACTACAAACTCTTTACCGACGAGGATTATATGGGATTGACCACTGCACAAGACGGTTTCTCACGGGTAGATAGCGTGGTGAACTGGTGTCGTGACAACGGGCTTTACCTCATACTCGATATGCATGATGCTCCCGGCGGACAGACGGGCGATAACATCGACGATAGCTACGGTTATCCCTGGTTGTTGGAAAGCGAGCAGAGCCAGCAACTCTTCTGTGACATTTGGCGCAAGATAGCCGACTATTACAAAAACGAACCGGTCATTTTGGGCTATGAATTGATCAACGAACCCATCGCACCCTACTTTGAAAACATGGAAGAACTGAATGCCAAACTGGAACCTCTGCATAAGCGTGCCGTGAAAGCCATCCGCGAAGTAGATACGAACCACATCGTGCTGATAGGCGGTGCACAATGGAACGG
>JAUNIV010000455.1 GCA_030523385.1 Bacteroidales bacterium
ACGGTTCACGTGCCATTGCCGAAGCCATTGCCAAGGCTACTAAAGACGGTGCGTTCTCTCTGATTGGTGGTGGTGACTCAGTAGCTTGTATCAACAAGTTCGGTATGGCCGACCAGGTATCTTACATTTCTACCGGTGGTGGTGCTTTGCTGGAAGCCATCGAAGGAAAGGTTCTGCCGGGCGTAGCTGCTATCAAGGGCGAATAATTTTTTTCTTTTGATTATTGATTAATACGGAGGAAGGGCGTTCTCATTAGGAGAATGGCCCTTTCTTTTTATTTAATAGCATTCTGTTTGTCTTTTAGTTAGGATAGCAGACATCTCTAACTATCAATGAAATAAGAAATGGCATAGCGTTTTCAATGAAAGCCGTGTATATTCCGGAGATTTATGTTATCTTTGCGCCACGAATAAATTAAAGAATAACATAAAATGGAAAAGAAAAAAATCATATTGACGGGCGACCGTCCTACCGGAAAACTGCATATCGGTCATTACGTCGGCTCGCTGAAACGGCGTGTGGAGCTTCAAAACTCCGGACTCTATGACAAGACATTCGTATTCATAGCCGATGCGCAGGCATTAACAGACAACATCGACAATCCGGAGAAAGTGCGTCAGAATGTCATCGAAGTGGCTTTGGACTATTTGGCTTGCGGACTGGATCCGATGAAATCTACTATCTTTATCCAGTCGCAGATACCCGAATTGTGTGAGCTTACCTTTTATTATATGGATCTTGTCACGGTGTCTCGCCTCCAGCGTAATCCCACAGTGAAGACCGAAATACAGATGCGTAACTTCGAAGCCAGCATCCCGGTGGGATTCTTTACATACCCCATCAGCCAGGCAGCAGACATCACTGCATTCAGGGCAACGACTGTGCCCGTGGGCGAAGACCAGGAACCCATGATAGAACAGACACGCGAAATTGTGCGCCGGTTCAATCATATTTATGGAGAGACATTAGTGGAACCCGAAATTCTTTTGCCCGACAATGCCGCTTGCCTGCGTCTGCCGGGCACGGATGGAAAAGCAAAGATGAGCAAATCGTTGGGCAACTGCATTTATCTGTCTGATACAGCCGACGAAGTGGAAAAGAAAGTGAAGAGCATGTACACCGACCCTACTCACATCAAAGTATCCGATCCGGGTAAGCTGGAAGGAAATACGGTGTTCACTTATCTCGATGCTTTCTGCCGTCCTGAACACTTTGAGCGTTACCTGCCCGATTATCCCAGTTTGGATGAACTGAAAGCCCACTACACCCGTGGCGGATTGGGAGATATGAAGGTGAAGAAGTTCCTGGCAGCCATCATGCAGGAAGAACTGACCCCGATACGCGAACGCCGTAAGGAATTTGAGAAAGACATTCCTGCCATATACGACATGTTACGCAAAGGCTGTGAGGCTGCCCGCGAAACAGCAGCCGCTACGCTGGACGATGTGCGTTGTGCCATGAAGATAAACTATTTCGATGACGAAGCGCTGATAAGTGAACAGGCCAGACGTTTTGCAGAGAAATAAAAAAGGAGTCCTAAGTGGATTCAATCACTTGTAGGGACGGAATATTTTCCGCCCGAAAGCATCCACGTAGATGTTATCGGGCAAAAGATATTCTGCCCCCTACGAAAATAAATGAGGAATAGATTCCTTTGTAATTCAATTATTTATGCAATCCGGCTAAAAATAAATGAAACCCTCATGACAATTTATAAGTCGCCAAAGTAAATGAAAAGTGG
>JAUNIV010000456.1 GCA_030523385.1 Bacteroidales bacterium
ATCAGCACCGTGCCTAAAAATTCGCTCATGGGGTGTGCCAACTGTTGGCGCGTATTGACTTTGTTGATGGTGTTGCGGTAGGTGTCATTCGAGTGCAGGAACCGGTTGCTCATCTTCTTTTCGGCATTGAAAGCCTTGATGATGCGCAGTCCACCCAATGTCTCTTCCAGTTGAGCCATCAGGTCGCTCCACATGCCTTGTGCCACCAATGATTTGCGTTTCAGCTTTTTGCCCACTCGTCCCATAATCCAGCCCATCAGCGGAAGCACGGTCAGCGTGAACAGGGTGAGCTGCCAACTGATGGTTATCAGCGTGCCGAAATAAAACAGGATAAGAATGGGGTTCTTGAACAGCATATCCAAAGAAGACATGATGCTGTTTTCTATCTCGTTCACGTCGCCGCTCATGCGGGCTATGATGTCTCCCTTGCGTTCTTCCGAGAAGAATCCCATCGGCAGGCTCAGCAGTTTGTCATAGAGCTGTACGCGGATGTCGCGCACGATGCCGGTTCGTATGGGGATGAGGGTAGCCGAAGAAAGAAAATAGCACATGGTTTTCAGGAAAGTCATAAAGGCTAAGAACAGTCCCAATATCAGCAGGGTAGTGCTGGCGCCGTGTAGCTCAATCTGCTGCGTCACGTAATAGTAGAAATTGTTTATCGCAATGTCCTTGAAAGAAAGGTCGGCATCCCAGGGGATGAAGGAATAATTGCCTTCCTGTATCTTAAACAGGATTTGCAGGATGGGGATAATCAGACTGAATGAAAAGATGTTCAATATAGCCGAGAGGATATTGAACACGATGCTCAGTACAAGGAATTTCTTGTAAGGAGGCACGAAGCGGCGCAATATGCGTATAAATTCTTTCATCGTAAACGGATAATATTTGCGCGCAAAGGTATAAGAAAAAAGTGAAACAAAGCATGAACTTGCTCTATAAAATATTGTCTTCGTCAGAATGTGTTTTCCTTTGGCATATCCGTGTCTGGTGGCGACAGGCGGCACAGGCGGTGAGGAAATAAATGACGGCCTGCACCCACAAAGCCCGATACTCTGTGACTACATCGCCCAATGTGGCGCCCATATTGTTGATGCGTACAAAGCCATTGATGCCGAAAGTGGAAGGAAAGACATAGGACACGACTTTCCAGAACGGCGGCACGGCGGCACCGGGCCATGAGATGCCCGAGATGAACAGCAGGGGCACCGAAGTGAATACATAGATCATCATGCAGGCTTCGCGGTGGTGCACGAAGACGGAACAGGTCATCGCAAAGAAAATACATGCCAACAGGTAGGGCAGCATGAATGCAGCCAAAGTTCCAGCCTGTGCTATCTGTACCAAGCTGAACATGCGGGGAACCACGCAAAGCATGTAGGCACTCGTCACGGCATATACCATGAAGTAGGCCAGCGACTTGCCTGATACGGTGCGGAGTGTATTATTATAAGGAGTAAGATGAAGCTCGCGGGAGGTTCCGGCAGCCATCCCCACGCCCAACAACAGGGTTTGCTGGATAATCAGCATGAGCACCGCAGGGATGAGGAAGCACGCAAAACCATTTTGAGGATTAAACAGGGAGACATCTTCATACTCAATGGGGGAGGCGGTCACTTCGTCCTGCCTGTCCGTTGTGTTGCCCGAACGCTCTATCTTGATTTGCCTGTTCATGGTGAGCGAGGCGTTGGTGGTGGCGGTGAGCATGGCCTTGTAATAGAGCATACTTCCCATGTCGCAAT
>JAUNIV010000457.1 GCA_030523385.1 Bacteroidales bacterium
GACGAAGCATCCATGTTCTCTTATGCAGCCGGAAAAGTGGTGGAAAGCTTTTATCGGTTCAACCTCACGGAAAATGACAAGGTGATATATCAGGCACACGAATGGATGACGGGCATGGGTGCCCTCTACCTGCAAAAGGCTGTGCCCGAAATAGCTACCATCTTCACCACTCATGCCACTTCCATAGGCCGCTCCATAGCCGGCAACAACAAACCGCTTTACGATTATCTTTTTGCATACAACGGCGACCAAATGGCCCGCGAACTCAACATGGAGGCTAAGCACTCCATCGAGAAACAGACGGCACACCATGTGGATTGCTTTACTACGGTGAGCGAAATCACCAACAACGAATGCAAGGAGTTGCTTGACAAGCCTGCCGATGTGATACTGATGAATGGCTTTGAGGATGATTTCGTCCCGAAAGGACGTTCCTTTACGCTGAAGCGCAAGAAAGCGCGTGCCGTCATGCTGAACCTGGCCAACAAACTGTTGGGCACCAACCTGGACGATGATACCTTAATAATAGGTACGAGCGGACGCTATGAGTTCAAGAATAAAGGAATCAACGTGTATGTGGAAGCCTTGAACCGCCTTACGCGCGACAAGAACCTGAAGAAAGAAGTGCTGGCATTCATCAATGTGCCGGGTTGGGTGGGCGAGCCTCGTGAAGACCTGATAGAACGCCTGAAGAGCAAAGAGTCTTTCGACACTCCTTTGGGTTGTCCTTTCATTACTCACTGGCTGCACAACATGAACCACGACCAGGTGCTCGACATGATGAAGTACTTGGGCATGTCCAATGCTGCCGATTCTAAGGTGAAGGTTATCTTCGTGCCTTGCTATTTGGATGGAAAGGACGGCATCGTGAACATAGAATATTATGATTTGGTGTTGGGTAATGACTTGAGCGTTTATCCTTCTTACTACGAACCATGGGGATATACGCCGTTGGAGAGTGTGGCTTTCCGTGTACCCACCATCACTACCGATTTGGCTGGCTTCGGCTTGTGGGTGAACTCACTGAAGGGCAGATACAGCGAGCTGAAAGATGGTGCGAAGGTGATTCACCGTTCGGACTACAACTATTCCGAAGTGGCTGACATGATTAAGGATACCATCTCTGAGTTTTCTGCTTTGACGGAAGCACAAGTGAAGTCAATGCGCAAGAATGCGGCCGATATAGCCGAAAAGGCATTGTGGAAACATTTCATACAATACTATTATGAAGCCTACGACGTGGCATTGAGGAATGCGCAGAAAAGGCTTATTATGAGTTGCTAATTAATTATTAATAATAATTTGAGAGACATGAAAATCAAAGTAAGTAATGCGAATACTCCTAATTGGAAGGAAGTTACAGTGAAATCTCGCATCCCTGAAGAACTGGTGAAGTTGCAGGAGATGGCCCGTAACATCTGGTGGGCATGGAACTACGAAGCAACAGAATTGTTTAAGGATTTGGATCCCGCCACATGGAAAGAAGTGGGACAGAATCCCGTTGCGCTGTTGGAACGTATGAGCTATGAAAAGCTGGAAGCTGTGGCTAAGGACAAGGTGATTGTGAAGCGCATGAACGATGTGTATGCAAAGTTCAGAGCTTATGTGGATGAAGCACCCGATAGCAAGCGTCCTTCTGTGGCTTATTTCTGCATGGAGTACGGTTTGACCCATGTTTTAAAAATCTATTCCGGTGGTCTGGGCGTTTTGGCCGGCGACTATCTGAAAGA
>JAUNIV010000458.1 GCA_030523385.1 Bacteroidales bacterium
AACTTTTAAAACATGAATCAGAAGCGATTTTCAACTCCTGATTCGCATTATATATAAGACAATACTTCTTCATTTTAGAAATCGATTTTGAAAAGTTATTTAATGATTATTCCTTCTGTCAAATCGCCACTTGCCTGACGAACACCGTCTTCTGTCACAAGCTTCACAATAGCCATGCCGCGATTCTCTGTTTCATACTCTCCGCTCTTATCTGCCAGCTTTACTACAACACTGCCATCGGCATCCGTATGGGCAACAAACCGTTGCAGGCTAAAATTTCCTTCTTGATAAGACCAATTATCGCCCTCATCCCAATAGAACGTGCCACTTGCACATCCCCGCTCATCCAAACATACCCAAAGAGTCAAGGGATCTAACGATTGCTCATTGGTGTGCTGAATTATTTTCCCGGTAGGAATAATGGAACCGCCCCGTATGCTAATCCGTGACTGGAACCGATCCGTGTTGTCGCCCGGGAAAAGAGATAACTCTCTCCAAATGCCTTTCGGGAGTATCGGCTTCTCGGCCCATGCAGGAACAATAAGCAAATGGTCTCCCAACATAAAAGCCTGCTCTTCGGCACGCAATGACAAATCTTGCGGATCGGCAAAGAATACCGGACGCATCATGGGCATGCCACTTTCCGAGGCTTCATGTAATAATGTATAAAGATAAGGAAGCAACATATACCTGCGTTCCAAAGCAACACGGGAGGCATTTTCCACTTCCTGGCCAAACACCCAAGGTTCTTTATGAATAGTGCCAACACAAGCATGTCCTCGTGCAAAAGGATAAAAGGCTCCCAAGGCCATCCAATTTCCAAACAGGTCGGCATCGGGATTGAAAAGGAATCCACCTATATCGGCACCACTGAAAGGTTGCCCGGACAATCCCAGCGTAAGCGACATAGGAATGGAGAGCTTCAGATGTTCCCACCATGAAGCGTTGTCACCCGTCCAAGTAGCGGCATAACGTTGGCCGCCTAAGAAATTAGAGCGGGTCAAGATGAAAGGACGTTTGTCCGGCCGGGCTGCCATAATGCCTTCACGCGAGGCTTTCACCATGAGAAAACCATATACATTGTGATATTTCAGATGCGGACCGGCCGGTATTTTGCCTCCTCCACGATGCAGATTATCAAGCGGCATCGTACCGGTAGGCGAGTTTCCTATCTGTGGTTCGTTTACATCGTTCCACACACCGTCCACTCCTTTTGCGATGAAATCCTTATACAATCCTGCCCCCCATTTGGCTGTTTGGGGAGAAGTAAAGTCGGGGAAAGCAGCCGCCCCCGGCCATGCTTCACCGTGATATTCTTCACCGGCCGCATTCTTCACCCACACGTCGTTTTCCGTTCCCGACTTATATACAAAATAGTCAGGATCAACTTTTGCACCCGGGTCTATCATCCAAGCCGAATGAAATCCACGTATATGCAAATCACGGTTCAATGCTGCCGGATCCGAAAAACTGGTAGGATTGAAAGTGAAAATACGATAACCATCCATGTAATCAATGTCCATCCACATCACATCACACGGGATACGTTTCAGACGAAAGGTATCGGCCACTTCAATGACCCGGCTGGCCGGCGTGTAAGAAAAGCGGCACTGCTGATAACCCAAAGCCCAACGAGGAACCATGGACATTGTGCCTATCAGTTCTGCCAACCCTTTCATAACAGCCTGTGGCGACTCTCTGTCAATGATAAAGATACGAAACAGTTCGCC
>JAUNIV010000459.1 GCA_030523385.1 Bacteroidales bacterium
TCGACATAAATGTTAAAAACATACTTTCCCGTAAATCAATCAGCTTTTTTTGATACTCTCATTCAGATAAACAAGCACAAAACTTGTAGGGGGAGCATATTGCCTGCCCGGAAGTCTCTACGTGGATGGTTTCGAAGAAGCCCAAAAAACATCATAGCATCAAACTATTGATTCTTTATCGGTAACTCGATTTTTTAATGAGTTACCGATAAAGAATCAATAGTTTTTTTTATCTTTGCGTAAAGATTAAAAGCATTGTAATATGGCAAATATCATCATAGGCAGAAAAGTTGAACAGGAAATACTACGCCAACGTATAGAATCAAATTCACCGGAACTAATAGCGATTTATGGTCGGCGTCGCATTGGCAAGACCTTTCTGGTTCGTCAGTACTTTAATGATACATTCAGTTTCTATTTCACAGGAATTTATCAAGGGACAAAGAAAGAGCAGCTCGGTGAATTCAATCGCCAGTTGGAATACTATTCGGGGCGTAAATGGAAGGTTACAAAAGACTGGTTCGACGCTTTTGCCCAACTGCGTGAATATCTTGGATCGTTAAGTGGCAATAATCCCCTTGTTGTTTTTCTCGATGAACTACCGTGGATGGATACACAGAAAAGTCGCTTCATAAAGGCATTTGAATACTTCTGGAACTCTTGGGGAGCAACAAACAACCGATTGAAGCTGATTGTCTGTGGCAGTGCTACAACCTGGATGCGTGAGAATGTACTTTCCGACAAAGGCGGTTTATACAATCGCACCACACGCAGTATCTATCTTGCCCCCTTTACATTGTATGAAACGGAGCAATATCTTCTCTCGCGCGGCATCAACTGGAACCGCTATCAGATAGCAGAATGTTATATGGTCCTTGGTGGCACGCCCCTCTATTTACAAATGCTTGAACGTAATCTGAGTCTTACGCAAAATGTAGACAACCTTTTTTTCGTACAGAATGCACCTCTATCACGAGAATATGATTTCTTGTTCCGTTCACTGTTCAAAGAAGCGATGTTGCATAGGCAAATCATCGAAGTATTGGCAAATAAAGTAATCGGCATGACCCGCATGGAAATCATGGCTGCCACCAAGATAGATGATGGTGGAGCCTTGACAAAAGCTTTGCACAACTTATGCGATTGCGATTTTATCCGCCAATACACGGCATTCGGCAAGAGTGAGCGTGGCACGATATACCAATTAACAGACCTGTTCACGCTGTTTCATTTGCGTTATGTCAAAGGTTATCGCGGACAAGACGAGAATCATTGGCAAAATATGATAGACTCACCATCACGCAGGGCATGGAGCGGATATTCCTTTGAGCAGTTATGCCTGCACCACATCCGTCAAATTAAACAGAAATTAGGCATCAGTGGTGTGCAGAGCGATATATGTGCGTGGAAGGGAGACGGAGCCCAAATTGATTTATTGATTGACCGCCGAGACCAAACCATCAACCTATGTGAGATGAAATTCTCGCAAGGAGAATTTGAGATTACCAAACAATATGATGAACACCTGCGAAAACGAGCGGAAAGTTTCAGGTCGGCAACGAAGACCCGAAAGGCATTGCATCAAACATTCGTCACGACATACGGTGTAAAAAAGAATATGTATAGCGGAAATGTGCAAAGCGAAGTTAAGCTTGATGATTTGTTTACAGAATAAATCCCCGACTTATCACAAGCCAGGGATCTTAAAGTTTTTCTATTATGATAAGG
>JAUNIV010000051.1 GCA_030523385.1 Bacteroidales bacterium
TGCGTCCGGCATTACCGTTGGCTCTTATTGCCTTCATCTTGCTTTGCCGTTATACTCCTTCCGTGGCCGAAGCATACGCCCGGAATGTTTATCCGGTGATTTCATCGGGACTTTCATTGCTTTCCTCGCTCTTCACCGTTTCGTTGGAAGAGCCGCTGGTGGCTATTGTTGTTTTGTGGTTGGTGGTGTGGCCCGTGTGGGGACGACGGAAGAAGATGAAGTGGAAGTCGGTACTTGGGCGCGAAGCGGAAGTGTTGGCATGGGTGTACATCTGGTTTTATCTGGGGTGGGGACTGAACTATTTCCGTCCGTCGGTCTATGTGCGTGCGCAGGCGGCTCCGGCTGCCTACGATGAGAAAGACTTTCTCCGTTTTCTCGAAACATATACCGATGAACTGAACCGTTCCTATACGACCCGGTTCCAGTTGGATAGGGAAACCATGGATCGCGAAATGAAAGCCTTCTACCGCCGTGTCCCTTCTTCCTTCGGATTGGCCCGGCCTCACGATTTCCAGCTTCCTAAGTATTTCACGTTTACTCCTTTTTATTCGGCTGTGGGCGTTTTGGGTTCCATGGGGCCATTCTTTGCCGAAGCCCAACTCAATAAAGACCTGCCTCCACTGCAATTCCCTTTCACCTATTGCCACGAGTTTTCCCATCTGTTGGGAGTGAGCAGCGAGGCTGAGGCCAATTATTGGGCTTATCAGGCTTGCATCCGCTCCTCTCAGCCCGAAGTGCGTTACAGCGGTTACTTCGGCATACTGCCTTACGTGTTGCTCAACGCCTCTTCCCTTTTGTCCGAAGACGCTTTCCACCGATGGGCAGGCAGCATCCGCCCCGAAGTGATGGAAGACTATCGGCAGAAGCGGGCCTATTGGTCGGCAAAGTATAATCCGTTCGTCGGCAAGGTGCAGGACTATGTCTATGACTGCTTCCTGAAAGGAAACCGCATTGCTTCGGGCAAGAAGAATTATGCCGAAGTAGTGGGGTTGCTGCTTGCTGTCAACCTTCCGGATTCCCTGTGATTTTATTGTTCCTTCTGCTTGGCATAATCCGATGGCGATATACCATATTCATCCTTGAAGCATTGGCGGAAATAGGCCACGCTGCTGAAGCCCACCATGAAGGCAATCTCCGATATGGTGTAGAGGTTGGACCTGAGCAGTTCTGCTCCTTTGCGCATCTTTACCTTGCGGATGAATTCGTTGGCCGACATTTCCGTCAATCCCTTTATCTTGCGGTAGAGCGTGGAGTGGCTCATACACATCTTGTCGGCAATGAAAGCTATATCCATTTTCTCCATCTCTAAGTTCTCTTCGATGACTCGGGTTATTTTTTCTAAGAACTCATTGTCACGTTTGTTGAGCGGAGAGGGTGTTTCCTCTTCCTGCACGGCCTGCGGATGTTCTTGGGCAAGCAGGGCGGCTATCTTCTTCCGTGCTTCCAGCAAGTTGTTGATGCGGCTGCACAGCAGTTTGGCACTGAAAGGTTTCGTCAGATAGGAGTCGGCTCCCGATGCATATCCTTCGGCTTTTTCCTGCAAGGAATCCTTGGCAGTGAGCAGAATGACCGGAATGTGACTGGTGCGCATATCGTCTTTTACCCGTTTGCACAGTTCTATGCCGTCCATTACCGGCATCATGATGTCGCTCACTATCACGTTGGGTATCCGGGCTTGTGCCTGCTCCCAACCGTCTTCGCCGTCTTTGGCGGTGATTACTTCGTAGATGTCCGACAGCGAACTCCGGATGTATTCCCGTATGTCGGTGTTGTCTTCTACTACCAGCACGATGGGATGTCCTTCGGGCGAAGCGCCCGATGTGACTTCTTCCTCTTCGGGCACGATTCGTTTCTCCACCTGCCTGTTTTGCACATGGATGGCGTTCGGGTAAGTGTTTTCTGTCATCAGTCGCAGGCTGAAAGTCGTTCCCATTTCGGGGGTACTTTCCACTCTCAGTATGCCTTCGTGCAATTCGCTCAGCCCTTTCACCAAAGCCAGGCCGATGCCCGATCCCGAAGCCTGATATTTGCTTTTGACTTGATAATAACGGTCGAAGATGCGGGGCAGTGATTCGGCATCTATGCCGTGACCCGTATCGCTCACGCTGATTTCCGTATATTTGATTTGCGACTCTTCTACCGAACGCAGTGCCAGCGTGATACTTCCTTCGGAGGTGTATTTGGCTGCATTGCTCAGCAGGTTGTCCAGGATGATGGTTATCATGTCGGCATCAAAGAACAGTTCGGTCTCTTGGGTTTCGATGCAAATGTGGTATTCCACTTTGCTGTTGGGATTCAGTTCCTTGTAGCGCAGCCCTATCTCCTGTATCAGTTGGGATATGTCTTCTTTGGCCACAGACAGCTTGCGGTTCTGTGTCTCCGTTTTGCGGAATTCCAGGATGCGGTTAATCAAGTTGAGCAACCGGTTGGCACTGTCGTGGATGATGCTGATTTTGTTGGCATGCTTGGGCGATAGGGTAGAGTCGCCCAACAAGTCTTCCAGTGGTCCTAAAATAAGGGTGAGCGGCGTGCGCAGTTCGTGTGTGATGTTGGTGTAGAAGCGCAGACGCTCGTTGTTCAGTTCTTGCTCGTTCAGCATCTTCTTGTGTTCCACTTCCAATGAGCTTTCCAAATCCAGCTTGTGTTTGTAGAAACGCAACAATGCATACAATGCCAGTACGAACAGCAGTACATAAAACAGCTTGGCATACCAGGTGAGCCACAGCGGCGGATGGATGACTACGGTGAGCGTGTCAATGTCTTCGCTCCAGTCCTGATTGCGGAATCGGGTTCTTACCTTGAATTTGTATTTGCCGTGAGGAATGTTACGGAAAGTGACCTGATTGTCGCCTTGCGTGTCATACCACGAGTTGTCCAACCCTTCCAGCATATACGAGAACTCCACTTGCGAGCTTTGCGTATAGTCCAGCACATTGAAGAATATCTTGAAGGTGTTTTGGTCGTAGGGCAGTTCCATGCGCTTGCCGGTCATGGGCACGGGGAGCTGCGTGTCTCTGTTTACCATCTGCTTGTCGTACACAAAGAACCGGGTAATGGCCACGGGAGACACTTCGCGGGGTGCCGACAGTTCCCGCGGATTGAAGTAGCAGACACCGTTCTGTGAGCCGAAGTACAATATCCCGTTGGGCGATATGCAGGTGGATCCGTCCATGAAGTCGCCCATGGGCACTCCGTCGTGGTGGTTGTAGTGGTAAATCTTTCTTTCCTTCTCGTCGATGCGGGCAATGCCTCCGTTGGTGCTCACCCATATCCGGCCGTCGCGGTCTTCCTGTATGGCCCGCACTTGCGTGTTTCCCAATCCCTCAGCGGCTCCTAAGCAGACGAAGGAGTCGGGCCGGCTGACGTCGCCGAACAGGACTACTCCCTCGCGGGTGGCCGCCCATATTCTTTTCTTCGAGTCTTCCATCATGTAGTTCACGGCATTGGTGGGGAGTCCGTTGTTGGTCGTGAGGTTGAGCATTTTGTTTCCGTCGGCATCGAACACCACGACTCCTTTGCCGAAGGTGCCTACCCACAGCCTGCCGTTCTTGTCGCGTATGATGCCGTGCACCATGATGTCCGGCAACTGCTCGTTCAGTTTCTTTTCGTAGGTCAGCCGGTCGTTTGCGTACGAGTAGATGCCGGTTTGCGTGCCTATCCACATCTTTCCTCCGGGTTCCGGCTTCAGGAAACACACGTCCAGTGTCGCGGAGGTTTCGTCGCCGATGCGTTTCATCTGCCCGTCTTTGGGGTTGTATATCCAAAGTCCGTCTTTGTAAGTCCCCAAAAACAGCCTTTCCTGCTTGTCTTCACAAATCACATTGATGTGTGTCTGCGGGTGCATCCGGTATTGCTCCAGCGGGATGGTCTTTATTTTCTTTCCTTTTTCATAGACGCCCAACTCGTTCTCTCCACCCAACCAGATGTAATCGTTGTCGGCCCACAGTCCCCACACCTGTTTATTGCTGATGCCTCCCCGTTTCTCCATCGTGTAGGCTATGGTGTTGAATATGGGTTGCGCATAGCTGATGAAGTCCGTTCCTCCCCGGTAGTTGCCTATCCATATATTGCCGAAGGAGTCTTGCAGGATGCAGCGTGCGTTGGGGCCGGACAGCCCGTAGCTGTCGTTGGATGGATAAATGTTGAAGAAGTTGATGTCGTCGGGGGTGATAAAGGCATTGTCCAGCATATTGAGCACGCTCACTCCGCCCATGTTGGTACACACCCACAGCGTGCCGTCTTTCATCTGCTGTATGTCCAATATCTGGTTGGACAGCAACGAGTTTTCATTCCCGTCCATGTGTCTGAATGTGGTGAACTTTTCTGTCTGCGGGTTGAACAGTGCCAGTCCGTTGTCCGTCCCCACCCACACGTTCCGGTTGCGGTCTATGTGTATGGCTCTCACGATGTCGTCGGGCAGGCTGTTGGGGTCGTCGGGGTCGTGCCGGAAGTTTCGTGCCGTGCGGTCTTTCAGTGATATGATGCTCATTCCGCCCTGGTGGTGTCCCACGTACAGGTTTCCCTGTCCGTCGTCTTCCGATGTCCAATTGAAACCTTCCAGTCCCGTCACGTTCTTTGTGGAATAAGAAGTGTAGCAGTTGTTCTTCCGGTCGTAATAGTCTATGCCCAAATGATAGTGCGTAATCCAGATTCCGCTGTCGGCCGCTACGGACAGGTGGGTGATGTCGTAGGTGGTCGGTTCGTTTTCGCATTGCAATAGCGCAATTCTTTCCGTGCTGTAATCGAAGTAGCACAGCCCGTTGCGTTGGGTTCCTATCCATACCTTGTCTTCTATGGGGTCAGCAAGCACGGCGTTCAGTTCGTTTCCTGTCAGGCCCGAATTGCTTTTGGTATATACGCTGAACTGCCGTCCGTCAAATCGGTTCAGTCCGCCTTCGGTGGCCATCCATATATATCCTTTCCGGTCTTGGGTGATGTCTGTCACGTAGTTGCTGCTCATTCCGTCTTCCACTCCCAACCGTTGCACCACGTAGGGCTGTGCCGAAGAGGCAGCGGGGAAAAGCAGGCATACGGCGAATAAGGCAAAAAGCAGGTATGTGTATTTCATATGCATAAATAGGTTAATAGTAATTACGTCGGCAAAGATAAAAGATTTCTGCGACATAATCTTTTTCTGTCATGCAATATCTCTGTTTTTTTTATGTGGTATCCAATCGGATTTTTGACCGTACCAAATCCTTCGTTTCACCCTTTGATATTTTTTTTTCAAAGGGCGAAACGAAATTATCAAAGGGTGAAATCACCGGTCTGATACTATCATCGCGTTTCCTTGCATCCGCCTTTCTTTCGGAGGGGATTGAGCACGGAGATTTCTTCTTCGTGGGCATAGAAATTTTCGTAAACCGCAATAAATAAATCGTTCATGCTTAATTTTTCTATCATGCTTGACTATTTTTTATCCGCCTTATCATCTAAAAGATTCTAAATTTGTCGCTGAAAAAATTAAAAACAGATTAAAAACTCTAATGCTTATGAAAATGTAGTATAATCTAATTCAGAATGTTTCGAGGAAACCCGGTAGAGGTTTTCACGAAGTGAGAGAATAGGGAAAACAATTACCTTAATTAATCTAATAAATAAAGAAAGACGATGAAAGAAAATTCGTTTAAAAGAAATCGAAAGGCTATGACAGCCTTGTTGCTTTGTACGGGTTTTATTGCAACTCAGCCTATGAATGTGATGGCGGCAGATGAGGTTGCTTCCGTACAGACCATCCAACAGAAACAATCCGTTTCAGGTATTATCAAGGACCCTTCGGGCGAGGGCGTTATCGGAGCCAGTGTGTTGGAGAAAGGAACTACAAACGGTACGATTACCGACTTCGACGGTAACTTTACGTTGAGCGTATCGCCGGGCGCCATATTGGTTATCTCTTATATCGGCTATAAGACGGTAGAAGTGAAAGTTGTGGCCGGAAAGCCTATCAACTTGACTTTGGCCGAAGACAGCGAAGTGCTGGATGAAGTAGTGGTTGTGGGTTACGGTACGATGCGTAAGAAAGACTTGACCGGTTCGGTTGTTCAGATTAATCCCGATAAGATTGCCGACCAGAATCCGGGAAGTGTGCAAGACTTGTTGCGCGGTACTCCGGGTCTGCAAATCGGTTTCGACTCATCAGCTAAAGGAGGTAGCGCTTCCATTCAGTTGCGTGGTCAGAACTCTCTTTATACGGAAGGAAGCCACAACTCTCCGCTTATCATCCTGGATGGTATGGCGTTCAACGGCGAACTTTCTGAAATCAATCCGGACGACATCGCCCAGATCGACGTATTGAAGGATGCTTCTTCAGCTGCCATCTATGGTGCGAAGGCTGCCAGCGGTGTGCTTATCATCACTACGAAGAAGGGTAAGGAAGGCAAGCCGGTCATCAGCGTCAGTGCTAACTTTGCTGCCGATACTAAAGCTGCTTATCGCGACGTATTCAATCCGACGGAATATATGAAATATCGTGAGGATTGGTTCAAGGCTACTACATACGGCTACGATGCCAGCGGCAAGTGGGGTTATTATGGAACAGAAAGCGGTGTTCCGGCTGGTTACTATGACCACTATAACAACCTGAGCAAATATGGCTTGACAAACGACCAATGGTCAACTATGGGAGCAAAGACTTTGATGGCAGGCGAGAGCCTGGAATCACTCTACGCCCGTCGTATGGGATTGGATGCCGATGCTTCTTTGGTAATGCAGAATTATCTGGCAGGAAAGACTTATGACTGGAACGATGCTGTGTTCCGTACCGGATTCAACCAGGACTACAATGCCAGCATCTCCGGTGCTACCGATAAAGTAAACTATTACTTTAGCTTCGGTTATCTGAATAATCAAGGTGCTATCCAGGGTGACGATTATCATGCTTTCCGTTCTAACATGAAGATCAATGCCAAGATTACTGATTGGCTGGAAATAGGTGCCAACGTCAACTTCCAGGATCGTAACGATGAATCCAATGCAGTACCTTTGGGTAGCAACTATTGGGATAACAACCAGCTTCGCGAGTCTCCTTATTCACAGCGTTATGACGAGAATGGCAACGAATTGCAATATCCTCGCAACGGTAACCCTACCAATGGCGGTTATAACTATCACTTCAATGTGCAATACGAAGATTTGGAAAAAGGTTACACTGTATTGAACACCATTTTCAATGCTAAGATAACATTGCCTTTCGGCTTTACTTATCAGTTTAACATTGCTCCTCGTTACCAGTGGTTCTATGACCGTTACTTCATGTCTTCCGAGTTGCCTAACAGTACTCCTTCAACCCGAGGCGTGAACCGTAACAATTCTAAGAGCTTCGACTGGTCGCTGAACAATACTCTTACGTGGGACAAGACTTTCGACAAGCATCACTTTACTGTAACATTGGTGCAGGAAGCAGAAGAGAACCGCTATTGGTATGATGAAATCCATGCCCGCAATATTACTCCTACCGATGCATTAGGATTCCATTATATAGCCGGTGCCAATATGGAGCAAAGTTCTATCTCTACTTCAGACACCCATTCTTCGGCAGCTGCTTATCTGGGACGTTTGTTCTATGGTTACAATGACCGTTACATGTTTACGGGTACGGTTCGTCGGGATGGTTATTCAGCATTTGGTAACAATAATCCTTGGGCTACCTTCTGGTCTGTCGGCGGAAGCTGGGTATTCTCAGAAGAAAGTTTCGTTGATCTTCCTTGGCTGAATACAGGTAAGTTGCGCGTTTCTTATGGTACCAACGGTAACCGTTCTTTGGCCGATACTTATTTGGCTCTTTCCAACCTTGCCAACGGTGGTGTAATGGGTTACTATCAGAATGGTTCTCCTGCTGTTATTCAGGCTTTGCAGATTAGCCGTTTGGGCAATCCTAACCTGGAGTGGGAAAAGACTACGGCTTATAATGTCGGTCTTGATTTTGCTTTGTTCGACTATCGCTTGACAGGTAGCGTGGAATGGTATTACAAGAAGACTCACGACATGATTATGAGCCAGCGTCTGCCTAACTTTACCGGTTTCGACAAAATTACGACCAACCTTGGTGAAGTAACAAACTCCGGTTTTGAAATCACGCTGAACTCTCGTAACATCGAACGTGAGAACTTCACTTGGAATACTTCTCTTGGTTTCTCTTATAATAAGAACTGCATCAAGCACCTCTATTATGAATATGATGAAAACGGTAAGGAAATCAATGATACCGATAACGGATGGTACATTGGCAAGCCTGTAGGCGAAATCTGGTATTGGGAAGTAGATGGCATCTGGCAGGCAAATGAGGCCGAACAGGCTGCTTTGGTTAATCAGAAGCCGGGTGACCCGAAGGTTGTCAACCACTACACAGCTGATGATAAGATTCTGGAAGACGGTACGCGCGTTCCTGTTTACAATGATAACGATAAGGTTTATTTGGGAACAACGAATCCGCCTATTTACTGGAACTTGCGCAACGACTTTACTTTCTTCAAGAACTGGTCATTCTCCTTCTCTATGTACTCTTACATGGGACACAAGAGCTTGGCAAGCTACTATTTGAACGGTGATAACTCAGGTTCTATGTTTACCAACACTTGTAACACTTACAAGAAGGAATATTGGACACCGGAGAACCCCACAAATGAGTATGCCCGTCTGAATGCAGTAGGTCCCAGCGGATGTACCGGTGTTCAGAAACTTTACAATCGCAGCTTCGTTCGTTTGGACAACATTACTATCGGTTACACTTTGCCTCAGAGCCTGACCCGTAAGTTTATGGTGGATAGGGTTCGTGTTACTGCCGGTATCAACAATGTTTGTACATTCGACAGCTGGGAATATGGCGACCCTGAAACAGGCGGCTTTGCCAACCGTCAGTTCCAATTAGGAATCAATGTTACACTTTAATCGTAAAACTCAATATGAAACAATATATGAATACTTTATATAAAGGTGGTGCCCTTGTGGCTGCAGTGGCTGCAATGACGGCTTGCTCCGATTCGTTTCTTGCTACGGATCCTCTTTCCTTCTACGAGCCTACTACCACTTACTCCACAGAGGCAGGTTTGCAATCTGCACTCACCATGTGCGACAAGCAGTTGAAGACTTACATCCTCGATGGTAACTGGAACAACGTAGGTTTGGCTACCAACTATTACCTGAGCGATGTAGGTATGTATGCCAAGACCGATATGGGCGGTGGCTTTCAAGATAACTTCGATGCCAAACTTACCCCCACTTCAGGTATGTCCACCGGTGGTGACGGTAACTACATGCAGCGTTTTTGGAATGAAGGTTTCAACGCCGTGAAGTATGCCAACTCCGTGCTCTCTTATGTAGATAAGGTGGAAGGATTGGATGAAGACATCAAGAATGCCTATAAAGGCCGTGCTTATTTCCACAGAGCATACGCTTATTATAACCTGACGTTGCAGTTTGGTGACATTCCTTTGATCACGAAGCTGATGACTACTCCTAAGCAGGACTATAAATCTACCAGCAAGGAAGCTATCTTCCAGATGTTGGTACACGACCTGGAGTTTGCCGTAGCCCATGTTCCTTCTCAGCAGACAATGACTTATCTGGGTATGGTCAATCAGGAAGCCTGTATGCACCTGCTGGTGAAATGCTACCTGGTGACAGGAGAATATGCAAAGGCAGAACAAGTGGCTACCGAACTGATTAACGGTCACGGCCTGCGCCTGATGACAGAGTCGTTTGGAACCTGGCAGCCTTCGGGAAGCGAAGAAACCTGGAAAGTGACCCGCAACGTGGTTTGGGACCTTCACCGCACTCCCAACATCTGTAACGCAGAGAACAAAGAGCTGATTATGCCTATCATCAACTCCAACGACCAGAACTTCACTTGCTACAACATCATGCGTGCCAACTTTGCTCACTGGAGCAACAGCGTGATTCGTGACCCTCACGGTCTGAGCACTCCGGGTACCAACTATGCCCGCACCGATGCCAACTACAATCCGGCACTCGACTGGGTTCGTGCAGCAGGTCGTGGTATCGCTCTGAACCGTACTTCTTACCACTATAACAAGACAATCTGGACCTACGACGGCGAGATGGACTGGCAAGACCTTCGTCACAACCGCGAAGTAGGTAACTGGATGGAAATGGAAGACTTCAAGTACAACAATCCGGCTTCCGATTTCTATGGTAAGAACTATCAGCTGTATGCTACCGAGGATTATGTGAAGGATGGTCTGACTGTAGTACACAAGGGTGAAATTCTTTGCTCAGACACTATCCGTAGCTGGTATCCCACTCCGCTCTATCAGCTGTATATCCTCGACGAAGTGGCTGAGGCCAACATGGGTGCCAACCAGTTCCAAGGTGCCGAAGGCGCAGGATGCAACGGCGATATGTACCTCTTCCGTCTGGCAGACACTTATCTGCTCCGTGCCGAAGCACGCTTCTATCAGGGCAATGCTGCCGGAGCTGCCGAAGATGTAAACGCCATCCGTCGTCGTGCCAACGCCAAGAAGATGTACACCACGGTAACCATTGGCGACATCATGGATGAACGTGCCCGCGAACTCTATATGGAAGAATTCCGTCAGGCTGAAATGGTGCGTGTGTCTTGGTGTCTGGCCAAGAGCGGCAAACCCGATGAATGGGGCAACACTTACGACATCAACACTTGGGACAAGCAGGAAGGTACCGACCTGAACGGCGGAAGCTACTGGTACAAGCGTTGCACCACCTACAATGTGTTCAACCGTGAATGTGGTAAAGGCTCACAGGGTAGCCAGACGTTTGAATACAAAGTGAACAAGCACAACATCTTCTGGCCTGTTCCCAATTCAGCCATTACGGCAAACAACAAGGCACAGCTTCGTCAGAACTATGGTTACGACGGTTACAGCGACCGGATTCCGATGTGGACCAATTGGGAAGATGCGGTGGCCGATGAAGGTGGCGAATAAAGTTTTCAATAGGTCAATTATATGAATGATTGAAGCACAAGTTTGATCAACTTGTAGAATCAGATTATAGACAGGACTACGGCTTGAAGTGATTTAACCCGTAGTCCGTTTTTTTATGGCTGTTTG
>JAUNIV010000052.1 GCA_030523385.1 Bacteroidales bacterium
AGTTAATTATTAATGAATTATCCAACTTTGTTTGGATTTTAAATGGAAAGTATAGGATATATCCCTCCTTTTCTGTGTTATGTGACTTGCCAGTAATTTGCCGATTACTGGCAAGTCGTTTTTCTTACTTTTTCCTGTAATACCTTACCCAGTCTATTTCCATTTCTACGGGCAATTCGGTAGGGTCTATTTTGCCTACCCAACTGCCACCCAGTTGCATATCAATAAGCAAATAAAATGCTTTGCCATCAAATGGGTATTGTCCTTCTTTGTCTGTTTCAATACGGGGATAAGCAAAAGTACGATTACCATTAATAAAGAATACCAGACTGTCAGAGTACATTTCCAGGCCGTAAGTGTTGTATTCGTTTGGATTGATGATGCCTGTACTTCCATGTTGTGGATTATCCTTGATGCCCAAGATGTAGGTGTATGTACTATGCACTGTTTGATAGGCAATGCTGTCGTAGTTCAGCCGTTCCATGATGTCTATCTCTCCGCCTCCGGGCCAAGACTCATTCTCAGGCAACATCCAAAAAGCAGGCCAGGCACCGGTAGCTCCATTCAGTTTGGCATGGATTTCTATTCGTCCTTCATTTGTGAAGTTTACTTTTCCTTTTGTATAGATGCCGCCGGTGAGGTAGGGAGCGGTGTCATTGGGTTGGCTGTGGTTTATCATTCCGCGCAAAATCATTTTGCCGTCTCTTAAGGCATAGCATGAGTCGAAGTCTGACATGTAGTTGTTCCAGTCTGCTGTCCCGCGTGGTATCTTGCTCCATGCGGTTTCATCAAACTGTCCAATCTGATCGAAGTTTTCTTCCCACACTAGTTCCCATCCTTTCTTTTGTGGCTGACATCCGGTTGCGGTTGACAACCCTATTGCTATTATAAGTCCGTAAAATCCTTTTTTCATATTTATTTTATATTTCCTGCGAAGATACTGACAAAGCTTTGAATGTGGAAACTTTCTTCCTCTTTTTCTAAAGTGTGCAATCAAAAATATGCAAATTCAAAATCATTAAACCATTTATGCAAGGGGGAGGTAAATTAAAAATAAAGGTGATGTCATTAAAATTAATAAAAAGAAGGACTTTTATTTGTTCTGCTCAATTAAAATTTTTAATTTTACAGCCATTGGAATTAATAAATATAATATTATGAAAAACCGTAGGCTATTATTGTTGTTTGTCGCTTTTATGTTTGTCGGGTTGGGCGCTGTAGTCAATACAGTTTCTGCTGCTGATTCTCATGCTGTTTCTCCTTTGTTGCCTTTACCTCAACAATACAAAGAGACAGGCAAGGTGTTTGCCATGGGCAAAGTGAAGCTTTCCACTTCGGTGTTGCAAAGCGAGTGGGAAAACTTTATTCGTGATGCAGGTGGGGAAATCACTGACCGTGCATCGTCTGTGATTCGGGTAGAAATGGTAACTGAAATCCCGGAAGCAAGAGTGAATGGCAATGAGGCCTACCGTCTGGTTGTGTCGCCTAAAGAAATAAAGGTGGAAGCCGTTACAGAACAAGGTGCTTATTGGGCTTTGCAGACACTCAGGCAGTTGGAGAAAAGAAAAGGTACGAAAAGCTCTTTTGCCGGATGCGAGATTGTGGATTGGCCGGCGTTCAGGATTCGCGGACTGATGCAGGACGTAGGGCGTAGTTATATCTCTATGGAAGAACTGAAACGGGAGATAGAAGTCTTGTCTCGTTTCAAAATCAATGTATTCCATTGGCATCTGACGGAGAATCAGGCGTGGAGGCTGGAGAGCAAGATATTCCCCATGCTGAATGACAGTGTGAACATGACCCGTATGCCCGGGAAATATTACACGTTGGAAGAGGCTCGCCAACTGGTGGATTTCTGCAAGGCGCATCAGGTGATGCTGATTCCTGAAATAGATATGCCGGGACACAGCGAGGCATTTCTGCGTACTTTCAGGCATGATATGCAGAGTGCCGAAGGCATGAAGATTCTGAAGTTATTGGTAGAAGAGGTGTGCGAGACTTTCGATGTGCCTTACCTGCATATCGGGACGGACGAGGTGCAGTTTACCAATCCCAATTTCGTGTCAGAGATGGTGGACTTCGTGCGTTCCAAAGGAAAAAAGGTAATCTCATGGAATCCGGGCTGGCACTATGAACCCGGAGAAATAGACATGACCCATCTGTGGAGCTTCCGGGGAAAGGCTCAGCCGGGTATCCCTGCCATTGATTCCAAGTTCCATTATCTGAATCATTTCGATACATTTGCCGACATTGTGGCTCTTTATAACAGCCGTATCTATAATTGCCAGGAAGGAAGTGATGATATAGCAGGCTCGATACTGGCTTTGTGGAACGACCGGCTGATAGACAGTGAACATGACATGATTGTGCAGAACAATCTTTATCCAAACATGCTGGCCATAGCCGAACGTGCATGGTTGGGAGGTGGCTCCGAATACTTTGATGGCAATGGCACAATGCTCCCGGCAGAAGATACGGAAGTGTTCCGTGAGTTTGCCGATTTCGAGGCACGCATGTTGTGGCACAAGGAGCATACGTTTGCCGGCTATCCCTTTGCTTATGTGAAGCAGACGAATGTGAAGTGGAACATTACCGATGCTTTCCCCAATGGGGGAGATTTGTCGAAGGTATTTCCTCCCGAGCAGGAATTGAAAGACGGTTACGATTACGAAGGCAAGCACTACGGAGTACGTCAGGCCATCGGGGCAGGCATTTACTTGCGCCATGTGTGGGGCACATTTGTGCCCGCTTTTTATGCTGACCCGCAGGAAGACCATACGGCCTATGCTTATACGTGGGTGTATTCTCCTCGCAAGCAAGAAGTGGGGTTGTGGGCTGAATTCCAGAATTACAGCCGTTCGGAGATGGACTTGCCTCCTTTGCCCGGGAAGTGGGATTACAAGGGTAGTCGCATTTGGATTAACGACCAGGAAATAATGCCGCCCGTATGGACAGCCACTCATCGTGTAAAAAGCAACGAAGTGCCTTTGGGCAACGAAAACTGTGTGGTGCGTCCGCCTTTGCCGGTAGTCTTGGAACAAGGATGGAACAAAGTATTGCTGAAGCTGCCAGTGGGTAAGTTTAAGATGGATGAGACACGCCTTGTGAAATGGATGTTTACTACGGTCTTCGTGACTCCGGATGGGGAGAAAGCTGTTGAAGGATTGATTTATTCACCAGAAAAATCGAAATAAATGAAACGTATTCTTTTGTTATTGTTGGGCATGTTGCTGACATTGCCCCAATTTGCGCAGGAACGCAAATATTCTACCTATTATTATCAGCGTGCCACGTTGTTTGAGTCACTTCCCATAACATCGGAAGACATCGTTTTCGTGGGTAACAGCATTACCGACGGTGGTGAGTGGGGAGAACTTTTTGATAATGTCCATGTGAAGAACCGCGGCATCAGTGGCGATATTTGTATGGGTGTTTACGATCGTCTGGACCCTATTTTGAAAGGACAGCCGGCCAAAATTTTCTTGCTGATTGGTACTAATAATATATCGCGCGGAATGGCTGCCGACACAATTGTTTCGGAAATTGCGATGATTATTCAGAAAATAAAGCGGGAATCTCCAAAAACAAAGCTATATTTGCAAAGTATATTGCCGGTGAACGATTGCTACGGTCTGTTTGGCGGACATACTTCGCGCTATCAAATGGTGAAGCAAATTAATGATTTGTTGCAGCCTTTGGCTGAAAAGGAGAACATTACTTATGTAGATCTGTACAGTCGTTTTGTGGAAGGTGATACAGGCAAGATGAACCCGGAGTACAGCAATGATGGGTTGCATCTGTTAGGAAAAGGCTATTTGCTTTGGCGCGATATTGTTAAACCTTATATTGACGAAAAATGAGAAAAACACTCTTACTGATTCTGACTTTCTTCTGTGTTGCATTGGTGGCACAGGAACCGATAAAAGTGGCATGTGTGGGTAACAGCATTACCTACGGTACAGGCATAGCCAATCGTGAGCAAGATTCTTACCCCGTGCAGTTGCAGCGCATGTTGGGTGACAAGTATTTGGTTGGTAATTTCGGGAAACCGGGAGCAACGCTGCTGAACAAAGGGCATCGTCCTTACACCCAGCAGCAGGAATACAAGGACGCAATGGCTTTTGCGGGAGACATCGTAGTGATTCACCTGGGAGTGAATGATACAGATCCGCGCAACTGGCCCAATTACCGTGATTCTTTCATTCCCGATTATCGTGCATTGATAGATTCTTTCCGGATGGTGAATCCTAAATGTCGTATTTTGATAGCCCGTCTTACTCCGATATCCGACCGTCATCCTCGGTTTGAATCGGGCACTCGTGACTGGCACGACGAGATACAGCTCGCCATAGAAAAGGTGGCACAATACACCGGTGTGCAACTGATAGATTTTCATGAACCGTTATATCCTTATCCTCAGTTGTTGCCCGATGGCATACATCCCAATGCTGAAGGAGCTTCCTTGTTGGCTAAGACAGTGTATGAAGGTATTACAGGGGATTTCGGAGGATTGCAGATGCCTAAGACGTTTACGGACAATATGGTGCTGCAATACGGATGCCCGTTGCGCATACACGGAAAGGCCAATGCGGGAGAGAAAGTGACCGTGGCTATCGGTAAGCAGAAGCAACAGGCTGTGGCCGCATCTAATGGAAAGTGGGAAGTAGAGCTTAGTCCGCTGGAGGCAGGTGGCCCTTATACGCTTAAAGTATCGGCCGGAAAGCAGGAATATACATATAAGAATGTATTGGCCGGCGAAGTGTGGCTTTGTGCGGGACAATCCAACATGGAGTTCTATATGAACAGGTGCGTCACTGCCAAAGAAGATATTCCTTTGGCTGCCAATGACCGTATTCGTCTGTATGATATGAAAGAGAATTGGCGCACGGATGATTTTGAATGGGAATTGTCTGCGCTTGATTCGGTAAATCATTTGCAATATTATAAGAAGGCCGAATGGAAGGCTTGCACGCCCGAGACGGTTAAGAACTTCTCGGCAGTAGCCTATTATTTCGGTAAGAAATTGCAAGACAGCCTGCAAGTGCCGGTCGGCTTGATTTGCAATGCTGTTGGTGGTTCGCCCACAGAGGCATGGATAGATAGAAGTACGATGGAATATCAATTCCCGGCCATCTTGCGTAACTGGAAGACGAATGACTTCATTCAGGATTGGGTACGCGGACGTGCGGCTGCGAATACAAGAAAGTCGGATAACAAACTTCAGCGTCATCCTTATGAGCCTTGCTATCTGTATGAATCGGCCATCCAGTCTTTGGAACAGTTCCCAATTAAGGGTGCTATCTGGTATCAGGGAGAGTCGAATGCCCATAACAAGGAAGCACATGAAAAACTGTTCCGCTTGTTGGTGGAAAGCTGGCGTAAGACTTGGAACAACGAAGAGATGCCTTTCTACTTTGTTCAGTTATCCAGTATGGCCCGTCCTTCGTGGACTTGGTTCCGCGACAGCCAACGGAAACTGATGATGGAGATACCTCATACGGGAATGGCTGTATGTACGGACAAGGGGGATTCACTGGATGTACATCCCCGTCAGAAGAAAGAAGTAGGAGAACGCTTGGCTGCCTGGGCATTGAACCAGACATACGGATGGAAGCAAGTTGTGCCATCCGGTCCGCTCTACAAATCGGTGCAGTTTAAGGGTAATGTGGCTTATCTTTCGTTTGATTATGCAGAAGGCATGACAGCTTCGGACGGAATGCCGCTTCGGACATTCGAAATAGCCGGTGACGATGAGTTGTTCTATCCGGCACAGGCAACAGTTGAAAATGGTCAGATAAAAGTCTGGAGTGACAAGGTGAAGGAACCGAAAACCGTGCGTTACGGATGGCAACCCTTTACACGTGCCAATTTGGTGAATGCTGCCGGTTTGCCGGCATCCACTTTCCGGACGGAATAGAATAATATTATAAAAGTATAGGAGATATGAACAAAACACTGAAAGCATGGATAATGATGGGGTGCATCCCCATGATGCTCAGCGCAAAGGATTACAAGGAACCCGAAAGCTTGAAACTTGATAAGGGCTGGGAATTTACGCAGGCAGGCAAGAGTGAATGGCTGTCGGCTGTAGTTCCGGGCACGGTACATCAGGATTTGATAGCCCATGACAAGTTGCCCGATCCTTTTTATGGCATGAATGAGGAGAAGGTGCAATGGGTGGAGAATGAGGACTGGATTTATAAGACCAGCTTCATCGTGACGGAAGACCAGCTTGCGCGTGATGCAGCCGTGCTTGTATTTGAAGGACTGGATACGTATGCCGACATCTATCTGAACGGTTCGTTGCTGAAGCGTACGGATAATATGTTTGTGGGTTATACTCTTCCGGTGAAGGATGTGTTGCGTCAGGGAGAAAACCGCTTGCAGGTTTTGTTTCATTCGCCTATTCGTCAGACTTTGCCACAATGGGAAACCGATGGGTTTGAATATCCTGCCGACAATGACCACAGCGACAAACGTGTCAGCATTTATAGCCGCAAAGCTCCTTACAGCTATGGATGGGATTGGGGCATTCGTTTGGCTACCAGTGGTATATGGCGTCCTGTGACGCTGACATTCTATGATGCAGCCCGTATAGAAGACTGCTATGTGCGACAAACATCGGTTTCCGCAGAGTCGGCTAAGGTAGAAAACCGTATCGACATAATGAGTGTGGCTGCTGCTCCTCAAAAGGCAGAAGTGACGGTTAGTTATTCCTATAAGGGTGGCGAACCTGTCACGGAGCGTATGGAAGTGACTTTGCAGCCGGGAAGCAATGAACTGATGCTTCCGATTGAAATACAGCGCCCACATCTGTGGATGCCCAACGGATGGGGAGAGCCTGCCTTGTATGACATGGATGCACAGGTGAAGGTAGAAGGACAGATTGTAGCTTCGCAGAAAGAACGGATTGGCCTTCGTACTATTCGGGTAGTGAAAGAAAAGGATGCCGATGGTGAATCCTTCTACTTCGTAGTGAATGGTGAACCTATGTTTGCCAAAGGTGCCAACTTCATCCCGGACGATGCCCTGCTTCCCCGAGTAACTGCGGAACGTTACCGTCAGTTGTTCAAGGACGTGAAGGAAGCCAATATGAATATGATTCGTGTGTGGGGAGGTGGTATTTATGAGGATGATGCTTTCTATCGGGAAGCCGATGAGAATGGTATTTTGATTTGGCAGGATTTCCTGTTTGCATGTACTACCTATCCTTCTGACCCTGTATTTTTGAATCGTGTGGAGGAAGAGGCAGAATATAACATCAAGCGTTTGCGTAACCATGCCAGCTTGGCTATGTGGTGCGGAAATAATGAGATATACGAAGGTATGCGCTATTGGGGCTGGGATAAGAAGTACGATGACCCTGCCATCATGGAACGTATGAAAGCAGGATATGACAAACTGTTTCATCAGCTGTTGCCTGCTAAAGTGGCAGAATTGGATCCGGATCGTTTCTACATGCACGGTTCTCCATACGAAGCCAACTGGGGACGTCCCGAGAGCTGGAAGATAGCCGATAGCCATAACTGGGGCACTTGGTACGGACAGAAACCGTTTGAGAGCTTTGACAAGGAGATACCTCGCTTTATGAGTGAATATGGTTTTCAGGCATTCCCCGAAATGAAGACCATTGCCACTTTTGCTGACCCGAAAGACTATGCATTAGAGTCGGATGTGATGAATGCTCACCAGAAAGCATCCATCGGTAATTTCCTGATCAAGAAAACGATGGGATTATATTATGATGTGCCCGAAGATTTTGACCAACTGGTGTATATGGGATTGGTATTGCAGGGAATGGGTATGCGTCATGGCATGGAAGCCCATCGGCGTAATCGTCCGTATTGCATGGGGACACTCTATTGGCAGTTGAATGACAGTTGGCCGGTTGTGTCATGGTCCAGCATAGATTATTATGGTAATTGGAAAGCTATGCACTATCAGGCCAAGCGGGCTTTTGCTCCGGTGCTTGTGGATGCCATCAAGGAAGGAGATGACTTGTGCATCTATGTCATGTCCGACAAGTTGGAAGCCGATAAAGATGTGACCTTGCAGTTGCGCGTGATGGATTTTAATGGAAAGGTATTGGATAAAAAAGATATTCCGGGCGAAGTACCTGCCAATGCTTCTACCTTATATTATAAGGAAGCATGGGCAAACCTGGCCGCAAGTCCTCGCAATACTTTCCTGCTGATGACTCTGAAAAACAAGAAAGGCGAAGTGTTGTCGCAAGAAACCTATTACTTTAATTATGCCAAGGATTTGGATTTGCCTGCCACAGGCATTAGCTACAAGGTAAAGCCGATGGATGGCAAATATGAAGTAACCCTTTCGGCCAGGCAGTTGGCGCGGGATGTATTCGTGGAGATACCTGTACAGGGAGCACGCTTTACGGATAATTTCTTCGACCTGTTGCCCGGACAAACCAAGAAGATCATAATCACTTCAGACCAGTTGAAGAAAGATGGAGGAGTGAAACTGAGAGTCAGACATTTGAAGCATACTACTAACAACTAATCAATATCGTATATGATGAAACAATTAATGGGCTTGGCAGGCCTATCAATGGCAGGTTTGATGCTTTTCTCCTGCAATTCGGAAGTAAAAGAAGCAAATTATCAGGTAATTCCTATGCCTCTGGAAATCTCTTTGGCAAATCAGTCGGCTCCGTTTGTATTGTCTAACGGAACGAAAATCATGTATCCGGAAGGCAATGAAAAGATGCAGAAGAATGCCGAGTTCCTGGCAAGCTACATCAAGGACTTGACCGGAAAGGTACTGAGTGTACAAGCCGGAACAGATGGCAAGGGCATTGTGCTGCAATTAGGGGACGTGTCCGGGAATCCGGAAGGTTATCAACTGAAAGTGACTGCTGACCAGGTGGTGATAGCAGGACCGACAGAAGCCGGAGTATTCTATGGCATTCAGACTTTGCGTAAGTCTATCCCCGTAGTGCAGGGAATGGATATAGCTTTGCCCGCAGTAGAAATCAATGATGCACCTCGTTTTGCTTATCGTGGAGCCATGTTGGATGTTTCCCGCCATTTCTTCCCGGTAGATTCAGTGAAACGCTTCATTGATATGTTGGCTTTGCACAACATCAACCGCTTCCACTGGCACTTGTCTGAGGACCAAGGTTGGAGAATCGAAATCAAGAGTCGTCCCGAATTGACTGAAATAGGTTCCAAGCGTACCGAAACAGTAATCGGACATAATTCCGGCAAATATGACGGAACACCTTACGGTGGGTTCTTTACACAAGAAGAAGCCAAGGAAATCGTGGCATACGCTGCTGACCGTCACATTATAGTTATCCCTGAAATAGACATGCCGGGACACATGCAGGCTGCATTGGCTGCTTATCCTAACCTGGGATGTACGGGTGGCCCGTATGAAGTATGGAAAATATGGGGTGTGTCTGAAGATGTGCTTTGTGCAGGTAA
Organism: Bacteroidales bacterium; assembly: GCA_030523385.1. Taxonomy (GTDB): domain Bacteria; phylum Bacteroidota; class Bacteroidia; order Bacteroidales; family Bacteroidaceae; genus Phocaeicola. Next base: position 9,444 of record JAUNIV010000052.1, read on the forward strand.
TGACGAAACATTGAAGTTCATTGACGACGTGTTGGGTGAAATCATCGAGATATTCCCGTCCGAATATATCCATGTGGGTGGTGACGAATGTCCCAAAGTACGTTGGAAATCTTGTCCCAAGTGTCAGGCTCGCATTAAGGCTTTAGGACTGAAGACCGACAAACAGCATACAGCCGAAGAAAGACTGCAAAGCTTCATTATCAATCATGCTGAGAAGTTCTTGAATGACCACGGACGTCAGATGATTGGTTGGGATGAAACACTGGAAGGCGGTTTGGCTCCCAATGCTACCGTTATGTCATGGCGTGGCGAAGCCGGAGGTATCGAGGCAGCCAAGCAACATCACGATGTAATCATGTCGCCCAATACTTATCTGTATTTTGACTACTATCAGAGCAAGGATGTGGATCAGGAACCCGAAGCTATCGGTGGTTACCTGCCGCTGGAACGTGTATATAGCTACGAGCCTATGCCCGCTTCGCTCACTCCCGAAGAACAAAAGTATATCAAGGGTGTACAAGCCAACTTGTGGACGGAATACATTCCTACATTTAGCCAAGTGGAATACATGGAGTTGCCGCGTATGGCTGCTTTGTCTGAAATCCAATGGTCGGCACCCGAAAAGAAGGACTATCAGAACTTCTTGAGCCGTCTGCCTCAGTTGGTAGATGTATATGATGTATATAAGTACAACTATGCCAAGCATGCATTCGATGTAACCGCTAAGTTTACCCCCAATCCGCAAGACGGGACGTTGGATATTACATTGAGCACTATCGACAATTGTCCGGTGTACTATACGTTAGATGGTACAGATCCTACAACAGCTTCTCAGCAATATACCGGTGTATTGAAGATCAATGAAGGATGTACATTCAAGGCTGTGGCCATTCGTCCTACCGGAAGTAGCCGCATTATTTCAGAAACCATCGCATTCAACAAGGCAAGCATGAAGCCTATCACGATGGTAGAACCTATTAATAAGCAATATGAGTTTGGTGGTGCTCCTACGTTGGTGGACGGCCTGAAAGGTAATGGTAATTATAAAACCGGACGTTGGATTGCTTTCTATAAGAACGACTTGAATCTCATTATTGATTTGCAACAGCCTACGGAAATCAGCAGTTTCTCTATTACTACTTGTGTAGAAAAAGGTGATTGGATATTCGATGCTCGCGGCTTTTCTATAGCTGTTTCGGATGATGGACAAGGATTCAAGGAGGTTGCTTATGAAAAATATCCGGCCATGAAAGCCGATGACAGAAACGGTCTGTATAATCATAAGTTGACTTTCGATCCTGTAACCACCCGTTTTGTGAAAATTGTCGGACTGGTAGAGCATAGCATCCCGGCATGGCATGGAGGTAAAGGAAATCCGGGATTTATGTTCGTGGATGAAATCGAATTGAACTAATACGCTGTTTTTCTTAAAGCAGTGGCTATTGTGCCGTTAAGGTATCATTTCCGTAGGAGCCGACAGTGTGGGGGCTTCTACGGGAACGGTATCAATCCGGCAAATGACTTGAGAAGATAATAATTGTTACTATGAAACCCTCATGACAATTTATAAGTCGCCAAAGTAAATGAAAAGTGGCTGCCG
>JAUNIV010000460.1 GCA_030523385.1 Bacteroidales bacterium
AAGTTAATACTTTTATTTTTACCCTTCCCTGACACAGTTCAATTTACGGCCTCGATGGAGAAGAGCAATCATCCTTTCCACGAGTGGGTTCCCCGTCCGATAGGCATACTGGTGTTGCTGCTGATGTTCGTGCCGCCCACGTTCTCAGGCGGTGCCTACCTGTGCAACATCAGCGAGATGTCGGGCGGTTTGGGTGTGTGGACGGAAGACATACAGCTGGCAAGTTTCTTCACCAGCATCGGCATGTGCCTGTTTCCTCCGTTCATGGTGCGCTTCTTGCAGGCAAGGCGCATCAGGCAGACCTACCTTGGGTGCTTTCTGCTGCTGATACCGCTCAACTACATTTGTGCCGTCACGACTTCCGTCCCGCTGTTGCTTGCCGCTTGTCTGCTGACGGGTTTCGTGCGCGTCATCGCGATGCTGAACTGCACGTTTACCATCGCTCCCTACCTCACAGGCATGGACACGCTCTCCATGTTCACGATGAAGGAAGAGCCATCAGCCGAAATGCAGTATGCATTGGAGCGTAAGCGCACGTTCCTTATGCCCGTACTTTATTTCTTCATCCTGCTTATCTCGCAACTGAGCAATCTGCTGACGGCATGGTTCGCCTACGAGTACCGTTGGCAAGATGCTTACTATGTCGTTATCGGGATGCTGCTCGTCGCCATTCTTTTGGTGGTATGCACGATGCCCAATGAAAAGAAGACGCAGACATACAAGGTGGAGTGGGGGAAAGTGCCCGATATGTTGTTGATGGCTGTCGCCCTATGCAACATGGCGTATGTCCTCGTTTACGGTAAGACGCTCGACTGGTTCTGTTCCGACAGCATACGGCTGTCCGTAGGGGTGCTGCTGATTTCCTGCGGAGCGTTCCTGTTCCTCTCGTTGCGTCACAAGGCGGAGGCCTATCTTCCGCTGAGCGTCTTTACTTACCGCAATGTATGGATGTCGATGCTGCTGTTTCTGCTGACGATGGTTTTCAATTCGGCAAACATCTTTGTCAGCACATTCGCCAAACTCTCTACACCTATCAACAACCTGCAAAGCGCATCGTTGAGCGGATGGGCGATTGCAGGATGCCTGTTCGGGTTAGTGTTGTCTATACTTTTGGTGGTGAAGAAAGTGCGCTTCCGCATCCTCTTCTGCACGGCTTTCCTGCTGATGGCAGCCTCCAACGCCTATCTCTACTTCCAGTATCAGACCCTGGGATTGTTTGACAACATGATACTTCCCACGGTTTTAAACTACACAGGACTGCTGGTGCTCTACTCCATCGCAGCGGCTTTCGGCATGAAGAGCCTGCCATCCCGCCATCTTGCCACCTTCGTGTTTCTGATGATATGGATGCGCAATGCCATTGCTCCGGTGGTCGGTTCGTCTCTCTACGCCAACTGGCTGAATTATCAGCAACAATATTATGTCACCCGTCTTATGCAAACCGTGGATAGTGAAAGCAGGCTTGCAGCTGCCTCCTTTATGCAAACCAAACGTGCGGGACAAGCCGTAGGCAAGAGTACGACGGAGGCGGAACAGCTTGCTGTCACTTCTCTAAAGGGACGTATAGCCATGCAATCAACGATTGTGGCGATGAAGGATATTACCGGTCAGACGGTTTTGTTATTGTTGGGTGCAGCAGGTCTGAGTTTCCTGTTTCCTTATCATAAAAGGGAAACTACATAAAATATATACGATGAATATTGGAATCATTTGTTCACCG
>JAUNIV010000053.1 GCA_030523385.1 Bacteroidales bacterium
TGGAGAGGTGGCAGAGTGGTCGATTGCGGCGGTCTTGAAAACCGTTGAAGGTAACACTTCCCGGGGTTCGAATCCCTGTCTCTCCGCAATAAACACTGAAAATCAGCAAATTGCAAAACAAACGTCCAATTTACATCCAAGAATGTAAATTGGACGTTTTGTATTATTAATGCTATATTCTTAAACTTCTCTCTTGGTAATTTAAAATAATGGCAATTTATTATTAAGACCTGTTGGCGGAATTAAAAATAATAGTAGATGTCAACAGAGGAACAATTTGTTATATTACAGCACGTTTATTCGCAAATGAGAGGGAAAGTATCTTATTCCGAGATGGAAGAGAATTTGCCCACAGAATCTTGTTTATATGCATTGACCGTTCGTCGGCCGCTGAACGGTGCGGGAAGATAACTTCAAAGGCGAATGTAAATAACTTCATCGACCGTTCAGCGGTCGATGAACGGTCAATGCAATCTATATAAAATCCGGAAGGATATCAATAAGGTTCTGAAAGGACATCACTAATCGTGGTAATTTATACCGTGAAATTGAATAGCAAGACTAATCTTGACTCCTTAGAAAGGCTTACGATACGTACACCCGTTTTTCCATTCGGAGCATCCGTATGCCGTCTTGCCCTTGATGATGGTTCCTTTGCCACAGAGCGGACACGGCTTGCCGACCCATTCGTCGGCAGCAGGAGCAGAAGGAGTAGCCGGTTTCTTGGTTGCTTTGGACTGTCGGGGAGCGGCAGCTTTCTTTTTAGGCTGTTTGGCCGGAACGGCTTTCTCGGCGGTTTCCTCGGTGGTGGTCACTCTTCGGTTGCTGCTGTCGCTCAGCACGCTATGCACTATCTCCGTAACCATCTGTTTCAGTTCGTCCAGGAAGGTAGCGGCATCGTAACTCTTGCGCTCTATCTCGCGCAGCTTCTTTTCCCAAATACCTGTCAGTTCGGCAGACTTCAACAGCTCTTCGCGTATCAGGCCTACCAGTTCCACGCCCGTAGGAGTGGCTATCAGGTTCTTGCGCTCCTTCCTTATGTAGTGTCGTTTGAACAGGGTCTCTATGATGGCTGCCCGCGTGGATGGACGCCCTATGCCGTTCTCTTTCAAGGCATCGCGCAGTTCGTCGTTATCAACCAACTTACCGGCCGTTTCCATGGCGCGTAGCAAGGTTGCCTCGGTGTAGGGACGCGGAGGTTGGGTCCATTTCTCGTCCAGTTTGGGCTGGTGCGGGCCGCTCTCGCCCTTGCTGAAAGCAGGCAGGGTGCGCTCCTCGTCGCCTTCGCGCGGTTCGGAGTCGGGGTCGTTCATGCCTTCGGGCAGGTTGGTCTGGGGCTTGGCAAAGATGACACGCCAACCCGGGTCGAGGATTTGCTTGCCTGTCACCTTAAACTCTATACCGTCTGCCTCGCCTATCACGGTGGTGGTGGAGAACTTACAATCGGGATAGAACACGGCGATGAAGCGGCGTGCCACGAGGTCGAACACACGCTTTTCCATGTCCGTAAGGTTCACGGGCGGCTGTCCCGTAGGGATGATGGCGTGGTGGTCTGTCACCTTCGAGTTGTCGAACACCTTCTTTGATTTGGCAAGTGTCTGTCCTGCCAACGGGGCGGTGAAGGCAGTGTAAGGCGTCAGTCCGGCCAGTATGCCGGGGCATTTGGGATAAATGTCGTCGCTCAGGAAAGTGGTATCTACGCGCGGATAGGTCGTCACTTTCTTTTCGTAGAGCGATTGGATGAGGCGCAGGGTCTCGTCGGCCGAATAGCCGAACTTCTTGTTGCACTCCACTTGCAGCGAGGTCAGGTCGAAGAGGCGGGGCGGTGCTTCGGTGCCCTGCTTCCGGCTCACTTCGGTGACGGTGAAGGGTACTTCCCTGATGCGGTCCATCAACGCCTGTCCCGTGGCAAGGTCGGTAATGGGAGGGATGCCTCTGTTCTCGGTCGGCTTTTTGGCCTTCTTGGCCGTGTCTTTCTTTTCGCTTTCTTCTTCGGCCAGTTCTTCATCGCTCTTGCGGATGATGGCCGTGAAGGTGGTGTCGCGATAGACGGTGGCCAGCACCCAATATTGCTGCGGGGTGAAGTTCTCTATTTCCTGCTGCCGCTTCACAATGAGTGCGAGGGTGGGAGTCTGCACGCGCCCGATGGACAGCACCTGCCGGTTCTGTCCGTATTTCAATGTATAGAGCCTCGTAGCATTCATGCCCAATACCCAATCGCCTATGGCACGGCTCAGTCCGGCTTCATACAGCGGCTGAAATTCCTGCTGGTCTTTCAGCTTGCTGAATCCTTCGCGTATGGCCTCTTCGGTGAGCGATGAAATCCACAGCCGTTTCACCGGGCATCGTGCACCTGCTTTCTGCATCACCCATCGCTGGATGAGTTCTCCTTCTTGTCCGGCATCGCCGCAGTTGATGATGCCGTCAGCCTTCTGCATCAGTCCCTCGATGATGCGGAACTGTTTCTCTATGCCCGGATCGCTGATAAGCTTGATGCCGAAGCGTGGCGGAATCATCGGCAGGCTCGACAGGCTCCATGCTTTCCACGAAGGCGTGTACTCGTGTGGTTCCTTCAGCGTACAGAGGTGTCCGAATGTCCAGGTCACCTGGTATCCGTTTCCTTCGATGTATCCGTCTTTTTTGTTCTTTGCTCCCAATACGTCCGCTATGTCGCGGGCCACGGAAGGTTTCTCGGCAATGCAAACTATCATATACGTTGGTTTTATGAATCGGGGTGCAAAGTTAATAATTTCCCCATGAATTGTTTTCTTATATTCGCCAAAGATGCAAAACGAGATGAAAGATGGGGTGAGGTTTCGTTTTTTATTGTACCTTTGTCGAGTGCAGTGTACAAGAATAATCCGATATGCTGTCCCAATACTTCATAAATAGCTTTGATGTATGACCATTGATGATATAAAGAAACTGATAACCAAAGACGAAACACGTACATTAGAATTGAAGAAAAGTACAGGTGAACTTCATAAAGGAATGGAAACGGCATGTGCGTTCCTCAATTCTGATGGAGGCTGGCTGTTGTTTGTGTTGCTCCATCACTCAAAATAGATGGGCAGAATGTTACGGATAACACAAGGCAGGAAATCGCCCCGGTTAGAGGTATGGATACCCCCAGTAACACCCCCAGTCAGAACTATAGACACCCTGAGTCAGTCGGGTGGTCACCCCAAGATAAGGTTTTGGAATTTTCTCAGAATCAGAAGTACCAAACAATCGGATAAATATAAAATCAGTCAAACTCTTTGCCAACCAAAGACGAGTATCACCATGCAATTTTATAACAAAACCGAAGCCATAGAACGCATGAATGCCTTGGCAGGTGCCGGGAAACCTTTCATATTTATCATCGACTACCGGCAGAGACATGCCTACGTGGAGGAAACAAGCCGGGTGGATGCTTCCTGCATCCGCTATGATTTCAATGGCGCGAAGAATGCAGGCGGGAAGTCCGGTGGAGAAATGAAAGCCGTGGAATGGCATGCCGAACCGCTTTCTTTGGAGCAATATGCGCAGGCATTCGGGGTGGTGATGCGCCACATACGCGAAGGAAACAGCTACCTGACCAACCTGACTTGCAAAGTGCCGGTCACTACCAACCTGACGACGGAGGAGATATTCTGCCGTTCGCGTGCCCTGTATAAGCTGTGGGTGAAAGACAGCTTTGTGTGTTTCTCGCCCGAAATATTTGTCCGCATCGAGGAGGGGATAATCAAATCCTACCCCATGAAGGGCACTATCGACGCCACCTTGCCCGATGCCTGCCGATGTCTGATGGACGACCCGAAGGAGGCTGCCGAACATGCCACCATCGTAGATTTGATACGCAACGACCTGAGCATGGTGGCCGAACAGGTGCGCGTAACCCGTTACCGCTACTGCGACCTCTTAGATACGAACAAAGGACCTATTTATCAGACCAGTTCGGAGATATGCGGCACGTTGCCCGAAGATTATCCTTCCCGCATAGGCGATATTCTTTTCCGTCTGCTGCCTGCCGGCTCCATCACCGGAGCACCCAAACCGAAAACCATGCAGATTATAGCCGAAGCGGAAGATTATGAGCGTGGCTTCTACACAGGAGTCATGGGTGTCTTCGACGGGCGGAACTTAGACAGTGCGGTGATGATTCGTTTCATAGAGCAGGAAGACGGGAGGCTCTACTACAAGGCGGGAGGAGGAATCACATCGAAAAGCGATGTGGTGAGTGAATATAAGGAAATGATACAGAAAGTATATGTACCCATTTGTTGAAACCATACGGATAGAGCAGGGCAGGGCGTGTCGCCTGTCTTACCACAACGAGCGGCTGAATGCCACCCGCCGTCATTTTTGGGCGGGATGCGAACCTGTTTGCTTAGAAGAATACCTGCATTTGTCGCCGGACATGGACGGAATGAAATGTCGGGTGGTGTATGACGGGACCGGTATTCGGGAAGTTACTTATGCACCTTACGCTGTTCGGCCTGTCCGTTCGCTGCGGTTAGTTTATGCAGACCATATTGATTATACCTATAAGAGTACGGACCGTGAAGCTTTGAACCGCCTTTTTGCCCTTCGCGGAGAGCAAGACGATGTGTTGATTGTGCGTCGGGACTTACTGACGGATACTTCCATAGCCAACGTGGCTTTGTGGGACGGTGCGGGGTGGTACACTCCCCGTTTGCCTTTGCTGAAGGGCACCCATCGGGCAGCATTGTTGGATGAAGGCATTATCCGCGAGAGGGACATCTCGGTAGAAGCGTTGACGGCTTATTTTTCCATCAGATTGTTTAATGCCATGATAGGATGGGGAGTGGTGGAACTTCCGGTATCTTCTATTGTCCTAAATGTATAAATACACCAACGTAAGCCTGATTTCTTGTCTTTTTTATTGCTTTCTTTAAATAATTTCCTATATTTGCAAAAAAAATATAAAAAGAGATAGGTATGAGGTTGCGGACGATTGCTAAATTGGGTATGGTGCTTTCAGTGGTACTGTTTTGTACGGCTGTTGGCTTCTACGGTTTTACCAAACTGAGCATGACAGACAAAAGCAAGGATATCAATCTTTTTTCTTTAGTACCGGCTGATGGCTGCATCGGAGTATTGGAGAGCGACAACATCAGTTTTTTCCTGAATGAAGTTTCCCAACAGAATTATAGCGAAGAATTAAGCCACTTCCGTTTTCCGGGGTTGTTCAATTATGTATTGGGCGGCCTGAACGAATATACCACAAACACGGCGCACGGCCTGAGCAGCAAGATGAATCATGTGCTGGTGAGTTTCCATGTGTCCGGTTCATCGCGCGACCAGGTAGTCTATTTCCGTATGGGAGACAGCGACGGAGCTACATTGAACAATATGTTGCAAGCCTATGCCCCTCAAGGATTTGCACCTAAAAAAGAGAAGTACAAAGGTAAGCAGATATACATTTACCCGCTGGCAGACGGTGACTTCCTGGCTGTTTACAGTGAGGCGGGTTTCTTTGCCGCAAGTTATCAGAAGAACCTGATAGAGCAGGTGATTGATGCCAAAGAAGATAAAGAAAAGGCTTTGTTGAGCGATCCGGTCTTTTCGGAAATCATGCAGAAAAAGAAATCACATAAATTCCTCACGCTCTATGGGCGCACATCTTCCATGCCTTTCCTGCAGAGCAATACAAGATGTTGGAGCGAGTTTGATTTTCATCTGAACAGCGATGTGGTGTATCTGGCCGGCGATACCTTTGTGGCTGATACGTGCAATCTGGAATGCATGCCCGAGGTGTTGCGGCAGATACCTGATGTGTGCGAGGACAGTGTGGTTATTTCGGCCAATAAGGAGACGATGGCTCGCTACATGGACGAGGCGTGCGAAAGAAACAACCGCACGTTGTTCAACGAATGTGTGGCCAATCTTTCTCACGAAGCTGTATTCATGCTGGTGGCAGACATGGACAAGGTGGCTCGTGAGCCGGAACGCTTCACTTCTTATCTGCCTTTGTTCTTGCTGGAGAATGCCTCCTTGTTCCGTTCCTTCATCCTGTCCGAACAACTGTCGGTAGTGAACGGACGGATTTCTCACATCACGGTGCTCACCTATAAGGATTAGCGCAAGCGATGCCGATGGAAATGCGGTGCCACTTTATTCCGAAAATAAAACAGGGAAACCACGGTGAGCACGGCTCCGCAAAGGTAAGCCATGCGGAAAGTGGCCACTTCGGCTATGTAACCTCCCAGCAGCATGCCTGCTCCTATGCCCACATCCCACGAAGTAAGATAAGTGCTGGTGGCTGTTCCGCGCTGGTTGTTGGGAGCTAAGTTGACAAACAGCGTATTGTAGGCCGGAAACATGGTGCCGAAACCGATGCCTAACAACAAAGCGATGGTGAACAGGAAGTAGGTGGTCAGTTGCAGGCTCCAGTCGATGAGCCAGCCGCAAGAACTCAGCCCGAAGAAACAGAAGCACACCAAATAAAGCCCTGCCTCGATGACTTGTGTAATCTTTCCCTTATCGACCAATCGTCCGGAGAAAAGCCGGGAGACAGCCATGCCCACTGCCATGAAGGTAAAGAAGAATCCGGTGGATACCTGGATGCCTATCTGTTTGGCATACATGGCCACGTAGTTGGTGGTCATGCCGTAGGGGATGGAGAGCAACAGCAGGCTTAGCCCGGCGGGAAGTCCTTTTAGCAGGATGAATCGGTCTAAAGAAATTGGCTCCCGCTTCACCGGGGGCTTGTAGGTGGTCTTCACTAAGAAGGCACAGATGAACCCTGCGATGCACGAGCCCAACGAACAGCAGAATATGAAAGGATAGCCCACTCCCGCATCGTGAAGGAACAGGCCTGTCATAGGACCGATGGACATGGCAATGTTGTTGGTCAGTCCGTAATAGCCCAATCCTTCCCCCCGGCGCGAAGAAGGCATGATGTCTATCACGATGGTATTGCCGCTCACCGTCACCATGCCGAACGAAACACCATGCACGATGCGGAACAATATAAATAAGGTAAGGGTGCCCGCTATGATATAGCCGCCAAAGATGGAAGTAAAGACAAAATAGGCCAGCAGATAGAGCGGCTTGCGCGAGAAGGTGTCGAGCAGATAGCCCGAAAACGGACGGATGCACAGGGCAGCTATGGTGTAGCAGCAAAGCACGGCACCTATGGAAGCCTTGTCGGCACCGAATACCTCGGACAAGTAGAAGGGAAGTACCGGCATCAGCAGCCAGAACCCGAAGAACAGCAGGAAGTTGGCTGCCAGTATCTCTATGTAACTCGTAGTAATCAGTTTGTCTTTCACGATGGTTCAGCGATTTATGTGTTATAGGAAACAACAAACGATTAACGAAGCTGGCACCGGCCGATTCGCTAATCGTTTGATAATGTTGTATGGTCGTTATGCACGTGGCACTGAGTCCTGTCAGTTGGCTGCTTCAAACTCTTTTAGGAAACGGGTGTCGTTTTCCGAGAACAGTCGCAGGTCGTTCACGCGATACTTCAGGTTGGCAATGCGTTCGATACCCATGCCCAAAGCATATCCCGAATAGACTTTGCTGTCAATGCCGTTGGCTTCCAATACATTGGGGTCAACCATTCCGCAGCCCAATATTTCCACCCAACCTGTACCCTTACAGAACGGGCATCCCTTTCCGCCACAGATGTTGCAGCTGATATCCATTTCGGCACTGGGTTCCGTAAACGGGAAGTAAGACGGACGCAAGCGGATTTGCGTGTCGGCACCAAACATCTCTTTGGCAAACAGCAACAGCACTTGCTTCAGGTCGGTGAACGATACATTCTTATCTACATACAAGGCTTCTACCTGATGGAAGAATGCGTGCGCCCGATAACTGATGGCTTCGTTGCGGTAAACACGTCCCGGGCAGATGATGCGGATAGGCGGTTGGGTATTTTCCATCACCCGTGCCTGTACCGACGAGGTGTGTGTGCGCAGAATGATGTTTTTGGCTACATTCTCTTCGTTGGCTTCCACGAAGAAAGTGTCCTGCATGTCGCGTGCGGGATGGTCTTCGGCAAAGTTCATGGAAGTAAACACATGCCAGTCGTCTTCTATCTCGGGACCATCGGCTATGCTGAAGCCCAACCGGTGGAATATGTCGATGATTTCGCTTCTTACGATGCTCAGCGGGTGGCGTGTTCCCAATCCGATGGGATAGGCTGTGCGTGTGAGGTCCATCTCTGCCGCACCGTTGTCTTGAGTCTCGAATGCTTCCTTCAGGGCGGCAATGCGTTCCTGAGTCTTGTTCTTCAGCTCATTCAGTTTCATGCCCACTTCTTTCTTCTGTTCGGCAGGCACGTTGCGGAAGTCTGCCATCAGCTCGTTGATTGCTCCCTTTTTACTGAGATATTTAATACGCAGGGCTTCCAGTTCTTCTGCGTTGGCTGCTTGCAAGCCTTCAATTTCGTGGAGTAATTGTTCTATTTTAGCTAACATACTTTCTGCTTTATTTTTTTAATGGATGCAAAGGTAACGAATTAAACGGAATATTTTGCTGAAAACTAAAAAAAGAGATACTTTTGCACCGATTTTTTCTAAATAAGGAAAATGAGAAAACTATGGTTCGGGGTTTGCCTGCTCATGTTGCTGGTAAACTCCTGTGAAGGTGGCAAAAAGAAAAAGGCTTCCTTCGAGACGATTACTGAGGAGGCCGATTCGCTGGCTGCCGCCTCTGATACGACAGGGCTGGAAGCTGTGGTAGAGGAAGAACCGATGGTTCCTGCCACAGCCGATGAGAGCTTTGCCGATTTCTTCTATAATTTTGCCAGCGACGAGAAGTTGCAGCTTTCGCGCATCGTGTTTCCTTTACCTTATTATACTACGGACAGCAAGATGCACATCGAGAAAGCCGACTGGAAGCACGACCCGCTCTTCAGCCAGGAGGAATCTTATACGGTAATCTTCGACAATCCGGACGACATGGAGATGGAGAAAGACACCACCATGACCAGTGTGAAGGTGGAATGGATCTACTTGAAGGAAAGTAAAATAAAGCGTTACTACTTCGAGCGGCTGAAAGGGTTGTGGAAACTGGAAGCCATAGATTATGCCGACATGCCGAAGGAGGAAGACGGACGGGAGGACTTTTATGAGTTTTACGACCGCTTTGCCAACGACTCCGTGTTCCAACTCTCGCGTCTGCACGAGCCGCTGAAGTTTGTGACGGCCGACCCCGAAGATGAGTTTCAGATATTGGAGACTACGTTGGAGCCCGGACAATGGTTTGCTTTCCAGCCCGCGCTTCCGCGCGAATGGCTCACCAATGTGAACTATGGCCAAAACGGCAACGATTTGCAATCCAATACGAAGGTGATAGAGATGAAGGGATTTGGCAACGGATTTAATAACACGCTCTACTTTGAACGCCGTCGCGGTTTGTGGAAACTGATGCAGTTCGAAGATTTGAGCGACTGATTCGCAAATAAGGAGAATGAAGATTTTACAGAATTACTCGCTAAAGGAACACAATACTTTCGGCATGGATGTCAAGGCATCCCGCTTTGTGGAGTATGATTCGGTGGAAGAACTGAAAGTCGTTGTAGGCGGAGAGGGAAACTGCCTGGACGGAAAGTGGATTCACATAGGCGGCGGCAGCAACCTGCTTTTCCGGGGCGATTATGACGGAACGGTGCTTCACTCGGCCATTCGCGGTTGCGAGGTGTTGAAGCAAGACGAACAGGAGGTGACGCTGCGGGTGGGTGCCGGAGAGGTATGGGATGACTTTGTGGCCTATACCGTGAAAAACGGTTGGTACGGAGCAGAGAACCTTTCTTTGATACCCGGCGAGGTGGGAGCCTCAGCCGTGCAGAACATCGGAGCCTACGGCACGGAAGCCAAAGACCTGATCGTATCGGTCGAGACCATCGAAGTGGCTACCGGCAAGGAACGCGTGTTCTCGTGCGAAGAATGCCGTTATGCCTATCGGGAGAGCATCTTCAAGAAGGAGTGGAAGGGACGCTACATCGTGACTCATGTCACTTACCGCCTGCATCGGCAGCCCGTCTTTAATCTGGAGTACGGAAATGTGCGGAGCGAGTTGGAGAAGCGTGGATGCGAATTGACCTTGGAGAATGTGCGCCGCATCATCATTGACGTGCGGCAGGCCAAACTGCCCGACCCGAAGGTGCAGGGAAATGCAGGCAGCTTTTTCATGAACCCCGTGGTGTCCCGCGCACAATACGAAGCTTTGCAGCGCGAATATCCCGACATGCCGCACTACGAACTGGAGGGTGGCGACGTGAAGATTCCTGCTGCATGGCTGATAGACCGTTGCGGATGGAAGGGCAGGCAATGGGGGCGTGCGGGTGTGCACGACCGTCAGGCTTTGATATTGGTAAACCGTGGCGGTGCCACAGGAGAAGAGATTATGGAACTGGCCGGGAAGATACAGGAAGACGTATGCCGAAAGTTTGGTGTGCAGATCTCTCCCGAAGTCAATTATATATAAGGTATATGATGAAGATAACCATACTTGGAAGCGGAACCTCTACAGGCGTTCCCGAAGTGGGATGCCAATGTCCGGTGTGTACCAGCAGTGACCCGCGCGACAACCGCTTGCGTTGCTCCGCACTGGTAGAAACGGAAGGCGTGCGTATCTTGATAGATTGCGGGCCCGACTTTCGTGAACAGATGATTCGTCTGAATGATTTCAAACCTTTGGATGCCGTGTTGGTGAGCCACGAGCACTACGACCATGTGGGCGGTCTGGATGACTTGCGTCCTTTCTGTCGTTTCCGCGATGTGCCCGTTTATGCCGAACCCTACATGGCCGAACGCTTGCGCCAGCGCATCCCTTATTGCTTTGCCGAACATCTTTATCCCGGTGTTCCCCGCATCCTTTTGGAAGAAATCAATCCCGATACTCCTTTTACTGTCCGCAACAGCGAAGGGAAAGAAGTGGAGGTAGTGCCTGTCCGCGTCATGCACGGCAAGCTCCCTATCTTAGGCTATCGCATCGGACGC
>JAUNIV010000461.1 GCA_030523385.1 Bacteroidales bacterium
ACTTGCTATAAATCCCGAAAAATAGAATATTGTTTTCCTTTAAATTCACTTACTTTGCAGCCCGAAATAAAAGTAGATAAGATGAACTTACTTAGGTTTATAAAGAACTGGACCCTGCCTTTGGCCATGTGTGCGGGCATTGTGGGTTATTTTATCTTTGCCAACTTCACTTTCCTGGAGCCGACAAAGCCGTTTGTCAAGAGCATGATTGCCTTCCTGACCCCTTTCCTTATTTTTGCCCAATTATTGCTTACTTTCTGCAAGGTAGAACCCCGCGAGCTTATACCTAAGCGGTGGCATCTTTGGTTGCTGATTATCCAGGCCGTTTCCTGCCTGTCGTTTGCTTTGTTGCTTCTGTTGTGTCCCATGAGCGAGGCCTATCGGGAAGTGTTCGAAGCCGCCATGGTCTGCCTCATTTGCCCCACGGCTACTGCCGCCGCCGTCATTACGGGCAAGTTGGGTGGCAATGCCTCTACGCTTACCACTTACACATTACTCTCCAATCTGCTGGCAGCCATTGCCGTTCCTTTGGTGTTCCCTTTGGTGGAGCCTCACGAGGGTCTTGCCTTTGTGGCCGCTTTCCTCAAGATTCTGAGCAAAGTCTTTCCTTTGTTGCTGGCTCCATTCTTTTTGGCCTTGTTGCTTCGCTATTGCCTGCCGGTGGTTCATCGTTTCCTGCTGAAGTATCACACCATGGCCTTTTACTTGTGGGCCGTGGCGCTGACCATCGTGATGGGGCAGACCACCCGCTCGTTGGTGCATAGCACGGCAGACGTCGGCGTAGAAATACTGATTGCACTGGCCGGTCTTGTCACTTGCTGCGTGCAGTTCTTTTTGGGCAAGCGGATAGGCAGTGTTTACCACGACCGCATCAGTGCCGGACAGGCGTTGGGGCAGAAGAATACGGTGCTTGCCATTTGGATGGCTGTCACCTATTTGAATCCGTTGGCTTCTGTAGGGCCGGGCAGCTATGTGTTGTGGCAGAACATCATCAACAGCTGGCAGCTTTGGAAGAAGAGGAAGAATGAGATGAAGTAACCTGTATCAAAGGGGGGAGAAATTCTCGAATGAAAGTTGTATTTGAAACGTAAGAATATCACTTTATATAGTGATGGATTATACTATTTTCCGTATCTTTGTGTTCCCTTTCAAAAAGGTATTTGTTTTAACCGTAGGAGTGGAATATTTTTCCGCCGAATGCACCCGCATGGACAATTACGGAAATTGTATCATTTAATAAAATAGGAAACAAAGATATATGGCAACGAAGAGTTTTTACTTTCCGCACGACAGGAATGTGCGTAACAACGCAAAAGTGATGAATCTGATTAAACATGAAGGCATGGCCGGATATGGCGCCTATTGGGTAATCATGGAATATCTCCATGCACAAGACGGCTATACCGCCCTGTTAGACTCCGTGTCCTACATTGCCCGCTTATGCAGCAGCAACATCCGCAAGCTGAAAAGAATCGTGATGGAATATGACCTGTTTGTTATCGAAGGAGACACCTTCCATTCGGAAGAACTGATTCAAAAAATGCAGCCTTTTGAACGGAAGTTTGGCCAAACATTGAATCAAGACAGCAATAAGAAAGAAACCGCGAAAAGTGATAAAACTCTGAAAACCAGCGAAAAAAACTTTTTCGTCTGAAGCGGTATATAATAATATAAATAATAATAAGAAGAAAA
>JAUNIV010000054.1 GCA_030523385.1 Bacteroidales bacterium
CCATGTGCCCAAATCGCTCCACCCGAAGCTGGCCGGGAATACAAAGATTTCATCAGCCTTTTCCATAATGGCATAATCCACCGAAATGTTTTCGCACAAAGGAAAATTCTGATTAATCAATTCTTGCTCTCGATCCGTATAATAATGGGGCAACAAACGTTCGAATATTTTTGAGATAGCGGGCTGATAGACGCGCAAGGCATTGACCACCGTGCTTACGTTCCACACGAAGATGCCTGAGTTCCAAAAGAAGTTATTCCGTTGTATATAGCGTTGAGCTGTTTCCAAATTGGGTTTTTCCTTGAATGAATAGACCCGGTAAATCTCCTTGTTGGCCGTAGAAGGCACAGTCAGGTCGGCCTCTATATAGCCGTAACCGGTCTCAGGGCGTGTGGGCTTCATGCCCAAAGTCAGGATAGCATCCGAATCGGCCGTAAACTTCATGGCCGAAGTGACTACCCGCCTGAACTCGGTAACATCCATGACGATATGGTCGCTGGGGGTCACCACCATGTTGGCTTTTGGGTTTTTCGCCTTGATTTTCCAGCTGACGTAGGCAATGCATGGCGCCGTATTCCGCCGACAAGGTTCACGCAAGATATGATCATCGGCTATTTGGGGTAACTGCTCTTTCACCGTATCAGCATATTTATCAGAAGTCACCACCCATATATTTTCCGGTGGGCAGATGCCCTGAAAACGGTCGACGGTAAGCTGAAGCAATGTACGTCCGCATCCCAGCACATCAATGAACTGCTTCGGAAAATCCGGAGTACTCATCGGCAAGAAACGACTCCCTACACCTCCGGCCATTATCACCACATGATTGTTATTAATATTCATATCGTCTTTGATTTTACGTTGCATGCCTGCAAAGATATATATTATTTTCAAATAAACCTAAAAAGGTTGTATGTCAAAAATCATTCTTCTTTGCCATACTTACTGGGGCTGACGTTAAAATGCTTTTTAAACACCTCACGGAAATATTTACTGTCACAGAATCCGGTCATCTCTGCCACCTCGGCTATGGAATGATTGCCTTCTTTCAGCAATACTGTTGCCCGCTTCAAGCGAATCAGCCGAATGTAGTCGGCAGGCGACTGTCCTGTCAGCGCTTTCAGTTTGTTGTAGAAGCTGGAACGGCTCATGTTTTGCAACGCACAGAGTGTATCGACCGTAAAGTCAGGATTGTCCATGTTGTCTTCCACGCTTTTGTGAACGGCCGATATAAACTTCCAGTCCAACGGATTGGCACAGTTGGCAGGAAGTTCTTTGTCGGTGTCGGCGGTCGTATCATCCATCTCCATGGCCACATACTTCTTGCGCAACAAAGCCCTATTGGCCAACAGGTTGGCAATGCTTGCCCGCAGGATATTGACATTAAACGGCTTGGTGATGTAGTCATCAGCACCTATCTTCAGACCTTCCAGAATATTTTTCTCATCGCCCAATGCCGTGAGCAACAGCACAGGGATGTGCGAAGTCTCTATGTCACTCTTAATGGCCGTACACAGTTCATCGCCTCTCATTTCGGGCATCATGATATCCGACAGGATTAGCTCCGGCCAAAACTCTTTGGTTATGGTAAGGGCTTCCTTTCCGTTGCAGCATGCCTGCACATAATAAGCGTCCGAAAGCACTTCTGCCAAATAGTTGCGAAGCTCGTCGTTGTCTTCCACCACCAGAACCCGCTGCTTGGATGCATTTCCCGATTCCTGTTGTCTCTCCGCTTTGAGCAGAGGCACATCCAGCCCGATGGGTTTGTCCATTATCTCCTGGTTGGGAGAGACCAAAGTGAATTTGCGGAAGTGTTCCTTCCCTTTTGGGAATACAATCCGGACAGTCGTCCCCTGCCGCTCCACGCTCTCAAAGCTAATTTTTCCGCCATGCAGATGCACCAGCTTGCGCGTCAGCATCAGCCCTATTCCGCTACCTGTCACCTTTGAGTTAATGGCATTCGTAGCCCGGAAGTGTCTCTTAAAGAGCTTGCTGTGCTCCTGTGCAGAAACCCCGATGCCGGTGTCTTGCACTTCCACTCCCCAGCTATCCTTTGTTTCCCAAACCCGGATGCCGACCTTTCCATACTCCGGAGTATATTTCATGGCATTGGAGAGGATGTTTTTCAAGATAGAATCCATCTTCTCGCGGTCGAACCACACTTTCAGCTGTTCCGCCTCATTCCGGCAAGTAAAGTCAATGTGTTTGAAAGACGCATACGAATGAAACACCTCATACACTTCGTGCAAATAAGCATCCAAGTCGTATTCGGCTATAAATAATTCGGAGGAATAGACATCTGTCCGCTCAAAATTAATCAGATTGCCCGTCAGCCTCATCAGTGCATCCACATTGCGCAAAGCCACTTCCATACGCTTGCGGCCATGTTCGCTGAATGTTTCTTTCTCAAACAGTTCTTCCAGCGGCGCCTTAATCAGGGTCAACGGAGTACGCAGGTCGTGAGCCGTATTGATAAAGAAACGGGTTTTCTCGTCCGATACTTTCTTTTCCTTACGTAAACTCAGGATACGATAGGCCGTCAGAAACACCAGCATCGTCAGCACGGCATACCCCATGACAGCCCAACCACTCAGCCACCACGGACGGGCGATGATGATTTCCAGCCTCCTTTCCTCGAACACCAGAGTCTGCTCTTCCTTTGACACGGCACGGATGCGCAACACGTACTTGCCGGGGTCCAGATTGGTGAAACGTATCAGGTTAGTGGAACTCGGCTTTATCCATTCGTTATAGAAACCTTCCAGTTTCCAGGAGTAAAGCACGTTGGACGGAAAATCGTAGTTGATAGAGAATGCCGTCAACGAAAATGTATTCTGGTCGTAGGCCAATTTCAGAACCTTCGTATCATTAATGTCCTGCTCCAACGGAGAGTTCTCATCGCCCGGATGAACCGTCTGATAAGAAATCTGGAAATCGCTCAGTATCATCCGTGAATAAGTGTAGCCCGGAAGATTCAGGTTTTCCGGAAACTCCACTGCTCCGTCCGTACTCCCCAACACAAATCCTCCCTTCTTACGCAAGGTGCCGGATATGGGATTGAAGCAAGCCGACATCAGCCCCTGCTCCTTCGTCCAGTTGCGGAATGTTTTTTCCTTCACGTTGAAGCAGGTAATACCATCCTCGGTACTCATTATTATACGCCCGTCCACCTCGGGCAGGATAGTGTATATATTGTTGGATATCAGTGCACAGTTATCTGTATAATAATTCTCAAAAGTTTCGTTGCGGCTGTCATAAATCAACACTCCCGAACCACTGGTGCCGATATAGAGCAATCCGGAGGGCGACTGATAAAGCGCATTGATGTAGTTCACCCCTACGGGAGTGACAAGATAACGCAACTCTCCCGAATTCCGGTCCAGCATATAAAGTCCCGTAGAAGTTCCTATCCACATGTGGTCTTCGTCTTTTTCGGCAATGACAGTGATAGAGTTCACCCCCGGATAGAGACGCAAGCTGTTGTCTTTCGGGTCATAACACTTCAGGTTATAATATCCTCCAGACCACACACAGCCTTTGGAGTCTTTAATCAGCCCTCTGATGTATTTGTCCGGACGGATATTGACGGAGGCCAGCAAGAAAGGCGAGAAATATTCCACAGAGAGGTTTCTTTTGTTTATCATATAGATACCCGACGTATAGCCCGATGCCCAGACAATGCCCGGAGAGACCTCGCACAAGGCCGTGAATATATGGTTCTTGTCTTCCAGATGGTGGTCGAAAGAGTCCAGGAAAGAATGCCATCGGCCTGTGGCAGAACTGTAGAGGCTGATACCATTACTGGTAGCAAACCACAGATCACCGTCTGCATCTTCCAGCACGGCATGCACCTGGTTGTTGATGAGAGATTGCGAGTTGCCGATGGAATGCTTCATCCAGCGGTAGTTCTTGTAACGGTTGTCGACCACCGTTATGCCTTCTGGATAGTTGGCTATCCAGATGCGTTTCTGCTCGTCTATGTATATATCGCTGGCATTGTTTCCATTCATTTCGTTGTTCGACTCATAGTTGGCCATCAGGTAGGGTTCTATGATACACGTGTTTACGTTCACCTTATGTATTCCCATTCCTTCCGTAGCCACCAGCAGTTCGGTATCATTCAGCGGAGTGATACGCGTCACGCTCACGTCGCTCAAATCCACCTTGGGACGGATTATTTTATGCGTAGGCAGCTCATAAGCTATGACTCCTTCCTCAAAGGTTCCGATAAACAATCGTTTGGTTTCTTGATGATAGTATAATTCATTGACCTGCGAATTGATGTCACACAAAGTTTCGATGGGGATTACTCTCAGCATGGTGTCCTTGGTCAGTTCCGTATAGCGAATACCCCGTTCGCCCGCCACGAAAAAGTGAGTGCTGTCCACTTGCTCAATGACCGTGATGTTATTGTCCATCACATTAGGAATCAGCCGTTGGTTTCCGTTGTTGTTATTATAAAGGATAATGCTGTCTCGGGTGCATAACCAAAGGTTGGCTTCCCAGTCCTGAAAACAGCAGGTCACATAGTCATATCGTTCGGGCAGCTTGTATATCATTTTAAACTGGTCGTGCGATGTGTCATAACGGAAAATGCGCCCCCGCTGACCTATTACCCACAATCCATCATTCTCTCCGGCATAGAGCCATCCCAGATGTATCTGCGAAGTAAAGTAGTTATTGTCATCCTGCAAGTTATAATGCTTTATCTCCTTGCCGTTATAGCGGTCCATGCCTTCACTCGTAAGAAACCACATGTACCCCCGGGAGTCTTTCTGTATATTGGAAATCCGCCGGTTACTCAGTCCATCCTCGATCCCTATATACTTATATGTTTGAGCATAAGAGATTAAAGGAAGAAACAGCAAAAAAAGTATCAATTTCTTCATCTCAACAAAATACTCGTATGTTATCTATCAATGACGTAATGTAATAAATCTTGCAAATGTAGAAAAAAAACCTGATGAGGCAAAAAAATATACGCTTTTTCGAACGAACCATTCACGGCTTTTCTGAGATGATACATTCGTTGGCTCATGAAGATATCTTCGTAAGCCCACGGAAATATATGCGTTGGCCTACGAAGATATATGCATGAGCTTATGAAGATATATATGCGCAAATCTATGAAAATATGAGACCACCGGACACGACACCCAAACGGCATGAGGCATAAAAAATGAAACTCTCCATCCATTCGCTAATGGCGGAGAGTTTCTTACAACACAAAAACTAAACTAGACTTAACTAAACTATTCTATTAAGAAGTTTCACAACTTCCCCTTGTCTACGGTGCAAATATAGAAACTTTATTTTTTCTTTGCAAATAATTTGCATATATTTTTTTGTACAATCGACAAACTGTCTCTTTTTTCAGACGAAACGGCTATTTAAATAGAGCTGTAGCTCTTGTTTATAACTATCCGAAACCGGGATATATTCTTTTCCGAAAACAATTCGTCCGCGGTCTATCACTTTAATCTTACTTTTCTGTACAATAAAAGAACGGTGCACACGCAAAAAACGACTCGAAGGCAGCTTCTCTTCCATGGCTTTCATGCTGATAAGCGAAAGGATGGGCTTGGGTTCGCCTTCCATATATATTTTAATGTAATCCTTCAGCCCCTCGATGTAGAGAATGCGATCCAGGGGAATCTGTATCAATTTATAATCGCTTTTCACATAGATGCAATCGTCCGCGTCGCTGGTCTCCGTAGTGTTTTCGGCCTTCTGTTTCAGTTCATACCATTGCACGGCTTTATTGACAGATTGAAGGAAGTCGGCATAGCTGATGGGCTTCAGCAGATAGTCCAACGCATTGACTTTATAGCTGTCTAAGGCATACTGCCCGAAAGCAGTGGTAAAGATGATGCGTGTTTCGGGACTGACCATGCGCGAAAATTCCAAACCGTTCAGCTCGGGCATCTGTATGTCTAAGAACAACACGTGCACCTCTTCGTGCTGAGGAATCTCCGTCATGGCCTGCACGGCACTGGAGTATTTGCCCACCAATCGCAGAAAGGAAGTCTTCTCTACATAGCTTTGCAGCAATTCCAAAGCCAACGGCTCATCATCTACAATAGCACAATTCAGTTTCATAAATCTTTAGTTTGTATGGTTAATATCGAAGAATATACTTGCCCGTTTCCTCCGGGTCCTTTTATCCATTCGTACCGGCCGGGGTAAATAAGCTCCAAACGTTTGCTCACCTGCTCCAATCCTACCCCGCTCCCACTCTTGTCCTGTTCGCTCTTAGGGTGATTGCTGTTCAGAATCTCACACCTCACGGTGCCGTCTGCATGGCCGGTGATGGAGATGCTGATAAAGCTTTCTGACGTAGGACTGATGCCATGCTTGAAAGCGTTTTCTATGAGCGAGATGAATATCAGCGGAGCTATCTGCAGGCTGTTTCCTTCGTCGGGTTGCAAAGTGACGCTCAGTTTCACCTGTGGCGAGAGGCGTATGCGCATCAATGCCACATAGTTGCGGATAAAGTCAAGTTCTTTTTCCAAAGGAACAAAGTTCTGCTGATTGTCATACAGCACATGACGGAGCAGCCTGCTCAATTCCTGCACGGCCTCTTGCGCACGGTCGCTGTTGAAGGCTATGAGCGCATAGATGTTGTTGAGCGTATTGAGCAGGAAATGCGGGTTCAACTGGTTTTTCAAGTTCTTCAGTTCGGCTTCCGTCTTCTGGCGTTCGGCTTCCATCAGCCTCTCTTCGGCTTGACGCCAACGCAGACTGGTGCGTATGGCGGCTCCCAATCCTGCCACGAATACCATCATGGCAATATCGCGGATGTAGAATAACCAGCGCGGAGGGATGCGGCGAGCCAACTCGGGAGGAGGAGGCGTGGAACTTACTATTCCCAATACAAGATACAGGGAGAAGCCTAAACAAAGAATCAGAACCGTATTGCTCAAAATGTATTTGCGCATTTCGCCTGTAAAAAGGAAACGGGGCACCAGCCATAGGTAGTTGATGTAGAAAATAAGGAAATAAGTCAAAGGCACAGAACTATGACGCAGGAACTGTGTCCAACTGAATGCATTCCCCCGGTCCATGAATACAAGAGGAAAGCCGAAGATAAGCAGCCAACTGACAACATGAATGGTCAGTTCAAGCAAGCGGCGGTGTAAGATTGATTCTTTCATACGGACAAATATAACGAAAATTTTTGCAAGAGAAAGAAGAGATAAAAGATTTGTGTGTCCGGCACACGTTTTTCAATACTGTAGTAAGTTGTATCAAAGCAAGCGTTACCTACATTCTGTCATTCAGAGCGAAGCGAAGAATCTCGAAGGCATCCACTTGTGGCGTTAGATTCTTCGTCACTTCGTTCCTCTGAATGACAATTTGATAGACTTCCCTACAGCAAATATAGTATAATCATTCGTAGCGAATAGCTTCAATCGGATCGAGGTCGGCAGCTTTCTTGGCCGGATACCAACCGAAGAACACACCCGTCACGGTGCAGACAGCAAACGAAAGCAACACGCTCCACGGCTGGATGAATACCGGCCAATGTGCCAGCGTCTTGATAAGGAAGCTGGCTCCACATCCCAATATCACCCCTATCAAACCACCCGTAATGCTGATAAGTATGGCCTCGATGAGGAACTGCGACAGGATATCAATGCCGCGCGCTCCTACCGACATACGCAAACCTATCTCGCGGGTACGCTCCGTCACACTGACGTACATGATGTTCATGATACCGATACCTCCCACCACCAAAGAAATACCTGCGATGCAGGCCAACAGGGTAGTCATCAAATCGGTCGTAGTATTCAGCATGCTGCTCAGCTCCTGCTGGGTACGGATATTGAAATCATCATCGTCCGTCTGCTTCAGCTTATGCTCACGCCGAAGGATGGTGGTTATTTCGTCCACAGCCTCTTCTGTCATGTCCTCAGTAAGGGCCGAAGCAAAGATTTCACTCAAGTAGGTCTGTGCCAAAAGGCGTTTCATGACTGTGCTATAGGGTGCCAGCACAATATCATCCTGGTCCATGCCCATGGAGTTATAGCCTTTGGACTTGAGTACACCCACTACCCGGAAAGGCACCTGATTGCAACGTATGATTTTGCCAATAGGGTCTGAACCGTCGGGAAAGAGGTTATCGACGATGGTTTTTCCGATGACACACACTTTGGCGGCAGTGCGTATGTCGTTTTCTGTAAACATCTCGCCTTGCTCCACCGTAAGCTGGCGGATGGTGAGATAGTCCATGCTCACGCCACTTATGGATGAAGGATAGTTATTGGCTCCAGCAATAAGCTGTCCGCTGGATGATACACTCGGGCTGATGGCCGATAGAAACGTACACTCGTCACGCAGCTTCTCATAATTCTCCAGTTTCAATGTCTGCATGGCACTGGGGTCTTGACGCACACCGCCACGCATATCGGCTCCCGGATGAATCATAATCATATTCGAACCCATTTCGGAAATCTGCTGCTGGATGCTCTTCTTCGAGCCTTGTCCGATAGCCAGCATAGCGATAACCGATGCCACACCAATGATGATACCCAACATGGTAAGGAAAGCACGCAGTTTGTTATTGGCCAATGCCCGAAGAGCTATTTTGAATAGATTTGTTCCGTTCATAATGATTTTCTTTTTTAGTGAAATGCTTAATCTTCATCATTCTTCGGCAATGCGGCCAAAGCCTCGGCTGCCGAAAGGATGTGCGGATTGACCGTATCTTCTATCACATGCCCGTCGCGCAAGCGGATATTCCGGCTGCTGTATTGGGCTATCTCGGGATTGTGGGTCACAAAGATAATGGTACGTCCCTCGGCATGCAGCTTCTGGAAGAGCACCAATATTTCAAAAGAAGTGCGGGTATCCAAGTTACCGGTAGCCTCATCGGCCAGAATCACCGCCGGATTGTTTACCAACGCACGGGCAATGGCTACACGCTGCATCTGCCCACCCGACATTTGATTGGATTTATGTTCCAACCGTTCTCCCAATCCTACGGCTATCAGTGCCTCGATGGCCCTTCTGCGTCTTTCAGCAGCCGAAACTGCCGAATTGTACATCAACGGAAGCTCCACGTTCTCTACGGCTGTGGTCTTGGCCAACAGGTTGTAGTTCTGGAACACGAAACCTATCTTTCGGTTCCGCAAGACGGCACGCTGTGATTTGCTCATGCTGCGCACCGGAACCCCGTCAAGCAGGTATTCACCGCTGGTGGGAGTATCGAGGCATCCCAATGTGTTGAGCAATGTAGATTTGCCCGATCCTGATGTCCCCATGATGGTGACGAACTCTCCTTCGTAGATGGTGAACGTAATACCGCGCAGGGCGTGTACGGTTTCACCTCCTACCTGGAAGTTCCGTTTGATATTTTGTAATTCTATAATCTTTTTCATGACAGTTCATTCTTTCATTACTTTTTCTTTCCTCCCGGAGGGGTCGGCATAAACGGACTTCTCTCGCCGTCAGCAGCTTCGGGTTCTTCTTGAGCCACACTTCCCTTCACTACCACTTCGGTCACCACCGGTGTGTTCTCTGCAATGCCTCCCAATACTTCAGTAGAAGTTCCATCGGTGATACCTACCTTCACGGGATGTGCCGTAAACGTATTGTTCTCCAATGTCCATACCTTATGGCTACCTTCGCAATCCACAATCTTGCGTCCGCCCACGATGGCTTTGTTCGGAGTGAAGCGCAACGCCTTGTTGGGTACAGTCAACACATTG
Organism: Bacteroidales bacterium; assembly: GCA_030523385.1. GTDB lineage: Bacteria > Bacteroidota > Bacteroidia > Bacteroidales > Bacteroidaceae > Phocaeicola. The sequence goes on from JAUNIV010000054.1 coordinate 9,711, forward strand.
TTCTTGTCGAGTGTATAAATCGTGACATTGGCAGTGAGACGCGGTTTCAGCTTTAATTCGGGATTATCGGCCGTTATCACCACTTCATAAGTCACTACGGTAGTAGAGGTAGTGGTAGATGAACTGCTGGAGCTGTTCGTGCTTCCCAAACGCACCTGCTTTACTTCTCCATCGAACACATCATCGGGATAGGCATCTACCGTAAAGGTGACACGTGCGCCTTCCGTCACTCCGGCTATGTCGGCCTCGTCCACATCGGCCACTACCTGCATCTTGGTCAAATCGGCAGCAATGGTAAACAGTGTCGGCGTTTCAAAGCCCGAAGCTACTGTCTGACCTTCTTCTACGTCGCGACTGGTCACGATACCGTCTATCGGCGAAGTAATGGTAGCGTACGACAGATTACGCTCTGCTTTGGAAAGAGCTGCCTTGCTGGAGTCGAAGGTGCTGCGTGCACGCTGGTAATTATATACGCTTTCTTCATAAGCCGTGTCGCTGATAAGTTCTTTCTCATGCAGCGTGCGGTTCCGCTCATACAGTTTCTGCTGGTATTCAAACTCAGCCTTTGCACCGTCATAGGTAGCCTTTGCCGATTGCAGTTCGCTCACCAAAGTCACTTTATCCATTTCGGCTATCAACTGTCCTTTAGTCACCACCGAATTGTAGTCCACATAGATTTTGTCGATAATACCTGATACCTGTGTACCTACTTCCACTTCGGTCACCGGTTCGATGGTTCCGGTAGCCGTAATCGAATTGCTGATATTTCCTTTTTGCACGTTCATTGTTGCAAAATCCACTGTACTTTTAGCCTCCGATCCACCAAACATCCAAATGCCGCCTGCTACAACCACTACGGCTGCTGCACCGAGGATAATCTTTTTCTTTTCCATAATATATTATAATGTGTTATTTTTATAGTTTTATTTCCTGTCCTGCATAGAAATTCAGGAGCGTGCGATCCAAAATAGCCATATACTTGGCTTGGATGCGCTGCTGCTGTGCATTGAGCAAGTTGTTTTTCTCCGTAAGGAGTTCCACCGTATTCTTCATACCTAAGCGGAACTGTTCGCTCACCATCTCGAAACTGGTTTGGCAACTCTTCAAGCTGCTCTCGGCTGCCACATATTGCTGCT